>JADNRU010000026.1 GCA_016276965.1 Nitrosopumilales archaeon
CAACATAATTCCAATTCGGGCATAGCTTATGGTATGTGATAGACACTCTACTGTTTTTCCAAGCATCACCTCCATGATTACACTTACCAAGTCTCCTCCTTCTTCAGGATGCTTTTTGTTATGTAAAATTCCACCAATAATCATGAATACCAAACATCCAATCACCAATAATATTGCAACTCTAACAACTAGCCAAACAACTGCCCATTCTCCAACAAGAACAGTAATCCATGGAACAGGCTCAGCATGAATCCTTGAATACATGTTCATTACATCATATCCAGAACCAATTGCACCCATCATTACAGCAACTACTCCTAACCACATGAACAGGTTAGGGATTGCTTCAAAATACATTGCAGTTTTATTTCCAGTTTTTAAATAGTTGTGAATTCGTAAAATAAAGGCCCATCCTAGATGAATAATTCCAAGAAAAATGGATACCTTAAGAATCATGATAACTTGTTCAAAGGTAAGCTCTGCAACACTGATTGCACCTACAATCCATGATATTGAATGAAGTGCACCTCCTTCGTGCAACAATGATTCAAAGATTCCTAAATGTTCCAAATGAAATCCAAAAGCTTCACCTTGGAATAATCCAGCAACTGCACCTGCACCACCAGACATGGCAAGCAACATTCCCCATCTAGATAGATTTCCTTGTCCCTTTACCTTGAATAACAACCCTAAACCCATCAATAACAATCCATGGCCCATGTCTGCAAACATTATTCCATAAAAGATTGGCCACATTAGGGCAATCATCCAAGTAGGATCAAATTCTCCCCGTCTAGGAATTCCCTGACTTTCAGTAATTACTTGATAAGTTCTGACCCATCGTGGATTTTGTAAATAAACAGGAAGGTTTGATAGAATTTTCGGGTCTTTGATTTCTTCAGTTACAGACATCCATTGATCTGTGATTTGTTTGAATTTTTTTTCCATTTTTTGTGGGATATATCCCTGTATTACTGCAAATCTTTTCGTTCCACCTGGTTTACGTAAGGTTTCAAGAACGCCCTTAGCAACAAAAGCTGTTTCGTGTAATGTAAGGATATTACCCCGAATCTTCTTTGTAATAGACGCAAGTTCTTTTGTAAGAGATTTCTGCTTTTCTTTAAGCTTTTTAATTTTAGATTCAGCTAAAACATAAGCTTCACTTGGTATCTGAGGAAAACCTTGTGGGATTGTAAATGGATTTGTATTAAGGGCTCGCATAATTTTAAGAACTTTATCAGAATCTTTTTCATCACAAATCGTAATGACTGCTGACTTGTCTTTAGAAGCTAAATCATATTTGTAGATGATAATGTCTTCTAAAGAACGAGCAATTTCCCCATAGTCAGACGAATTTATAACAAAAAGATTTGTGTAAAAATATTTCATAAATCCAAAGTTGCTTAGGTCAATGTTCAGCTTGTTTACTACTTGAAGAGTTTCTTTAAGAGAGGTATACTCATCTAGAGAACGTTTTGTTTCTGCATCCTCCTCTAACATCTTTGCAGCTTTGGAAATAACATCTGGAGTCTGTTTCTCCAAATCATTAATCATACTATCAATTTCATTTAGCTCATACTTTCGTTTCTTAATCACAGTTCCTTTGAAAAGAATTTCCATAATGCCAACTCTGAGGGGAATTTTTAGTCCTTTTACTACATCCTCGATAGATTGGTACATTTTTTGGGCTCTTAATAGAAGGTCATCAATTTCAGGAGTTACCGTTTCATTTTCTGTTTCGATTTTATGAAACCAGTCTAATTCTGCTAGACGTGAAACAGCCATTGGAGATTCTGTCCTGGGTAAGACAACTGTTCCCACAACAAGATCTGCAACTGCCACTAACTACCAACGGTTTTGACCACGGTTTAAAATCTTTCTAAGAGAGCATTCCCAATTATTTATCAGAAATTCAAAATGGGTTCTCAAACAATTTTACTGTTCCAAACATTAAAATCCAATATCAATAGAAACGCACAACATTGACTTCTGATTCTAGATTAGAAAAAACCGTTGACAAAATTCTTAATCAGACAGAAAACGAACTATTAACCAGTCTAAAGAACTCATTTGAAGAATCTAAAGAAACTTTATCTAAATCACTTAATTCTTTGGAACAAGAATATGATAGAATTATCGATGAAGGAAAAAAAGAATCAGAAAAAATTGAAAAAAAGATTATTGGAAGCTCAGATTTAGAATCAAGGAACAAACAACTTTTACTAGTTGAAGAATCTGTTGAAAAAGTTTTTGATAAAGCTATAGAAAAAATTAGTTCAGCAAATCGTAATGAGAATTATTCTAAATTAATAAATAATCTTTTAGATGAATCTACATCAGCATTAGGAACAACTGATGTTATTGTGTATACTAATTCTAAAGATAAAGGAATTGTAGAACCATTACTATCAAAATTTTCTGGATCAGAATTGTCATCTGAAACAATTGATTGTTTAGGTGGAGTACAAGTAAAGTCTAAAGATGGTTCGATGACATTTAACAACACAATAGATGCAAGACTTGAACGCATGAAGCCTTTAATAAGAAAAGAAATTGCAACCAAATTCGGAATAGGAAATTAAATGGTAGCTAAAGGCAGAATTGTTTGGGTAAGTGGTCCTGCAGTAAAAGCTGATGGTATGTCTGATGCAAAAATGTATGAAACCGTTTCTGTTGGAGAAGCCAAACTTATTGGTGAAGTAATTCGCCTAACTGGAGACGTTGCCTTCATTCAAGTTTATGAATCAACAAGTGGTTTGAAACCTGGTGAACCTGTAGTTGGAACAGGAAACCCTCTGAGTGTTCTTCTTGGTCCTGGAATTATGGGTCAAATTTATGATGGTATTCAGCGACCACTAAAAGAACTCTCAAAAAAATCAGGGTCATTCATTGGAAGAGGAATTACAACCACTCCTGTAGATATGACTAAAAAATACCACTTTGTTCCAACAGCAAAAGTTGGAGATGATGTTCAACCCGGAAATGTAATTGGTACTGTTAAAGAAACGGAATTAATTGATCATAGCATAATGGTTCCTCCTGATCATTCTGGAGGAAAAATTACAAAAATTGTTAGTGAAGGTGACTATGATCTTGAAACAGAGATAGCTACAACTGAAAAAGACGGTAATTCAACCATTCTCAAAATGTATCACAAGTGGCCAGTACGAAAACCACGTCCTTACCAAAAAAGACACGATCCAACAATTCCATTGTTGACTGGTCAACGTATACTCGATACATTTTTCCCACTTGCAAAGGGTGGGACTGGTTCTATTCCTGGTGCATTTGGAACAGGAAAAACCGTTACCTTGCACCAAATTGCAAAGTGGGCTGATTCACAAGTTGTAGTATACATCGGATGTGGAGAACGGGGAAATGAAATGACCGAAGTCCTAGTCGAATTTCCTGAACTAAAAGACCCAAGATCTGGAAGACCACTGATGGAAAGAACAGTTCTTGTGGCAAACACTAGCAATATGCCTGTAGCTGCCAGAGAAGCAAGTATCTACACTGGAGTAACTATTGCTGAATATTACAGAGATATGGGAATGGATGTAGTCTTAGTAGCCGATTCTACTAGTAGATGGGCTGAGGCTCTAAGAGAAATGAGTGGAAGATTAGAAGAAATGCCAGCAGAAGAAGGATATCCTTCCTATCTTGCATCAAGATTAGCGGAATTTTATGAAAGAGCAGGTAGAGTTCAAGTAATAGGAAGTCCTGATAGAGATGGTTCAGTAAGTTTGGTTGGTGCCGTTTCTCCTTCTGGTGGTGACTTTACTGAACCCGTTACAACCCACACAATGAGATTTATCAAAACATTTTGGGCGTTGGATGCAAAGCTTGCTTATTCAAGACACTATCCAGCAATTAATTGGATGAACAGTTATTCTGGATATTTGTCTGATGTTGCAAAGTGGTGGAGTAAAAACATTAGTGAAGATTGGCTAAATCTTCGTGGAGAAGCTTATGGAATTTTACAAAGAGAAGACACATTAAAAGAAATTGTTCGTCTATTGGGTCCAGAAGCTCTTCCAGATGAAGAAAAAATAATTCTTGAAGTAGCTAGAATGATAAAAATTGGACTTCTTCAACAAAATTCATTTGATGAAGTAGATACCTATTGTAGCCCTAAAAAACAATTTAAATTAATGAAGCTGCTAGTTGATTTTTACAAAGGTGCTCAACAAGCTTTGAAAGATGGCGCATCTCTTGCAGACATTCGTGCAATGTCAGTTATTGGTACTTTGTTAAAAGCTAGAATGGAAGTAAAAGATGAAGAATTAGATAAATTAGATCAAATTGATCAAATCATGTCAGAACAATTCAAAAGTATTACAGGAGTAAAGGTGACCACATGACAACACAAGGAGGAGTACAATACAGTAAGATTGCAGAGATCAAAGGTCCACTTGTTATTGTAGATGATGTAGAAAATGCAGCATTTGATGAACTAGTTGAAGTACTAACATCTACTGGTGAAAAAAGATTAGGAAAAGTTCTTGAAGTCGGAAATGGTAAGGCCGTTGTTCAAGTCTTTGAAGGAACAACAGGACTTTCAATTTCTGGAACTAGTGCTAAATTTGTTGGGAAAGTTATGGAGATGCCACTATCAGAAGAAATTCTTGGGAGAGTATTTGATGGAATGGGAAGACCAAAAGACGGACTTCCAGATCCCATTGCTGATAAATTTTCGGATATCAATGGTGAACCAATGAATCCAGAACAAAGAGATTATCCACGTGACTTTATCCAAACAGGGGTCTCAGTAATAGATGGGATGTTAACTCTAGTAAGAGGTCAGAAACTTCCAATTTTTTCAGGTTCTGGAATGTCACATAACATCCTTGCAGCACAAATTGCAAGACAAGCTACTGTAGTTGGAACAAAGGAGGATTTTGCAGTAGTTTTTGCTGCAATTGGTGTGCAGTATAGCGAATCAGAATATTTCAGAAGAAGCCTCGAAGAATCTGGTGCATTAAAACGAAGTGTTTTGTTCCTAAATCTTGCTAATGACCCTGCAATTGAAAGAATCATCACTCCCCGTGTGGCGCTTACAGCAGCAGAGTATCTAGCATATGATCTTGGCATGCATGTTCTTGTAATACTTACTGATATGACAAACTATGCTGAGGCATTAAGAGAGATTAGTGCCGCAAGAGAAGAAGTTCCTGGAAGAAAGGGATATCCAGGTTATTTGTATACTGACCTTTCTACAATTTATGAAAGAGCTGGAAGACTGAAAGGAAGAAAAGGAAGTGTAACTCAAATGCCAATTTTATCAATGCCTAATGATGACATCACTCATCCAATACCTGATCTAACTGGTTACATTACTGAAGGTCAAATTGTACTTGGCAGAGATCTGTTTAGGCAAGGAATCTATCCACCAGTAAACATTTTGATGAGCCTAAGCAGAATCATGAAAGACGGTATTGGTGAAGGAAGTACAAGAGCTGATCACCAAGAAATTTCTAACCAAAACTACGATGCATATTCTAGATCTCAAGAAGTACGTGCACTTGCAGGAATCGTTGGCAAAGCAGGTCTTACAGGTGTTGACCTAAAATATTTAGAATATGGAGATGACTTTGAGAAAGACTTCTTATCTCAAGATATAGATGAAAACAGAAAAATTGAAGAAACACTTGAACTACAGTGGAAATCAGTTTCAATGTTACCAAAAAATGAACTAACCAAAGTCAAGGACAAATATATCGAACAATACTACAAGGAAAATTAACGCATGTCATTTGGACAAAACGTAGCTGCAACCAAAATTGAACTCTTAAAATACAAACGTTCAAAGCAAGTAGCTACAATGGTACGAAAAATTCTTGATGATAAACGAAAAGTTTTACTAAAAAACATTGAAGAAATGATTACTAAAGCAACAGAGGCACGTGGTGGAATCTGGGAACCTCTTCAAGATGTCTACAAATCAGTTAATGAAGCTTATCTATCATTAGGAACGAACACTGTGAACGCTGTAGCACAGTCAGCTCCTGCCGTTATGGAAGTAGACGTAAACATCAAAAGAGTTGTAGATGTAAAGATTCCTGTACTAAATGTCACTGAAAAAGATACAAAATCTATGCCATACGGATTTGCAGACACAAACTCATCAATAGATAGAGCCGCAAAGCAAATCAAAACCATGCTTCCCAAAATATGCAAGGCAGCTGAATATGAAAATTCTATATTTAGTTTGGCAAAAGCACTTGAAAAAACTCAAAAATTATTAAATGCACTTGAAAATGTAATAATTCCTCAATATCAACAACGAATTAAATTTATTCTTGATACTCTAGAAGAAAGAGATCGAGAAGAATTCGTAAGATTAAAAAAAGTAAAAGCAGCCATAGAAAAGAGAAAAAATTATGCCTAAAGACGAAATTAAAAAATTATTAGAAAACTCAAAAAAAGTTTTAGAACAAGATCACAATAATTTTGAAAACTCCATTAAACAAAATCTCAAAGAATACAAAAAGAAAACTCTAGATCAAATTTGATTCAAAATCGTATCATGATTTAAATAAGGAACCTTGTGTGGATCACACGTCAATGAAGCCTATCATTCTTTTACTTTTGGCAACAATGATAATTTCTATTTCAGGTTTGACTGCAGTTGCTTATGCTCAAGAAGAAGGTGTAAGTGGAAGTGCTGATGGAGCAAAACTAATTGGTGCTGGAATAGCATTTGGTGTAGCTGCTGGTGGAGCAGGTGTAGGATTGGGATACGTCGGTTCTGCAGGTCTTGCTGTAATTAGTGAGAATCCAGCATTGCAATCTAAAGTTTTCATATTCATTGGAATGGTTGAATCCATTGCAATCTATGGAATAGTCATGATGTTCATTATACTTGGTCAATAACTAGTCAAAGTTTTTTTTAAAATTTATTTTACAATTAAAGATATTTTATCTGATTAACATCTAAAATTCGACTACAGTACCTGCATTTGAGTACTAAACCACTTTTGTTAATTACATCCATAATGGACTCAATATGCTCACTACTATTTGTTACACATTCAGGATTAGAGCATCTAAAAATTCGATCTATTTCATTTGGTAATGATACACGACGTTTTTCAACTAGTTTATAATTTTTAATAATATTTACTGTCGATTTTGGGGCAATAACTGCAAGCTTGTTGGTATCATCGTCTTCAAGGTATCTATTTTCCACTTTAATAATATCTTTTTTCTTTGATTTTCCACTTGGCACATTAAGTGCAATAGTAATTACATTACCTTCTTTTCCATCAATTTCTAGAGCTTCTAGTACCTTGAGCCCTTTTCCTTGATCAATATGATCAATTACCGTCCCATCTTTGATGCGCCGAACAATAAGATCCGATTCTTGCATCAGAATACTTTGTATAGCCACCTCTATATATGATTCAAAGCATGAATGAATTTTTTCAAAAAGACGTAATTTCCATTCGAGATTTTGATAAACAAAAACTGGAATCAATTTTTGATGCTACCAATAAAATTATTAAAATAAAACCCAACGAACGACGTGAGATTGCTCGTGGTAAAACTCTGGGCTATCTATTTTATGAACCAAGTACCAGAACTCGTCTAAGTTTTGAAGCAGCCATAGCTTCTATTGGAGGTACTTCAATAGGAATTTCAAATATTTCTTCATCTTCAACACAAAAAGGTGAAAGTCTTGCAGACACTGTAAAAATGATGTCAATCTATTCAGATGTTTTGGTATTAAGACATCCTCTTGATGGCTCAAGTAGATTTGCAGCAGAAATTTCCTCAAAATCTGTCATCAATGGAGGTAGTGGAACCGAGGAACATCCTACTCAGGCTATTCAGGATCTATATACGATAAAAAGAGAAATGAAAAAGATTGATGGCCTTAAAATAGGAATTATAGGGGATCTAAAGTACGGAAGAACCGTTTATTCACTACTACATGCACTTAGCAATTACGATGTGAATGTTCATCTAATTTCGCCTGAAGCTTTGAAGATTAGATCTGATTCTACTTATGAGATTAGAAAAAGACTGTCATTTACAGAATCAACAGATCTTGAAGAATACATTGATGATTTAGATGTAATCTATGTAACTAGAATCCAAAAAGAGAGATTTCCTGATGAAGAAGAATATGTTAAGGTCAAGGGCAGTTATGTAATTGGATTAGATTATGCTAAAAAAATGAAAGAAAACGCTATCATTTTACATCCTTTACCAAGATTAGATGAGATTTCACCAGAAATAGATAATACCAAACAAGCAAAATACTTCCAGCAAGCAGAATATGGTATGTACACAAGAGCTGCCTTGTTAGGATTAGTTCTCAATGAAAAAGGTTTTTGAATAATTAAAATCTATTTTTCACAAACTGTACTTCCTTGTATACCATTATAGAGATCTTTTATTGCTAAAACATTACATTCTGAAATGTAAGGAACTGTCATATCGATTGTGGGTGCCATTAAATCTTCTGGAGCTGTTGAATGACCAAGCCCAAGTGCATGTCCAAACTCATGTCTGACAATTGTTGCTAATTCTTCATCAGTTAGATTAGAAACACCATAGATTGTAATAAATGACTTGAGAATTTCATTTCCATCTACTATTGATTTTGTATATCCTGTATACCCATCACTATCTCTAAGGTTTGACAGAGTTATGATTACTTGGCCTTCTCCTTCAAATGATTTAATCACGTTAAATTCTGTTGGAATTGAAAAGCGTGAATCATTATTTGATATGGATTTGAGGGCTCCGGCCCAACCCCCAAAGTAAGTTGAGCTTGACCCAACTGGACCCTTATGAGTAATTGAATCATCTACTTGTAGAGATACTTCAGAAATAATGGCGTTTGTAATAACATCAATTTGTTCACCTGGAATACCTCTTGCGTTTATTATGTTAACATTCATGGATGTTCCAACTAATCTCCATGATTTCCAGGTATCTACAGTGTCTCCTCTTAGATTCTCAATTATATGTCGAGTTTTAAAGGAATTTTCATTAGCAGAGGAGTCTATTACATTTGTTCCAATGCCTGAGACCAAAATTAATAAAACTAGTACAGGAAGAAGTGATAATTCAGTAATTAAAAGAGTCTTGGATCTTGATTTTTTAATTTCCTTCTGCAATGAAGAAATTTTTTCATATAATTTTCTCTCTTGATATCTTAACTCATTAATGGATTTTCCATCAACATAATCGATATTTTCCCATTCAGATTGTTTTTGAGTCTTTTCTAATGATTTTATTTTACTTGTAGTATATCCTAACTCTTTTTTCATTAAATCTAAATGATCCTTTAATTGTGCAAGAGAATTCTTTTTTTTCAAAATTGTTTTGCGTGACATTTTTTGATCTCCATTTAGATTAATTCAAATTTCTAAACCTGAACTGATTGCAGATAAGATATCATAAGGTGTCCAAATTCTGTTAGAATTCATTACATAGGGATGTTTCATGTATAGCATCGTTTTACAAACTTCAGAAAGTGATAATTTATCTGGAATTAGCTTAGGACTAACAAATTTGAAAATGCTTGCATTCAGATCTAAAAAGTTTTCAACATTTTGTAAATAATTGAGATCACCATTAATCTTTTCAAGTATAGTTGCTTGATCAATGACTAATGACTCATTTTCAAGCATGAGAACATCAGCATCATCGTTCAATAGCGATTTTATAATATCTTCAACAGAATCATCTCTTCTGAAAATTTTGATTTTTCTTTCGGGTAAATCTGATGTTTGTATGTTAGTTTTACAGAATGAACCAATCTCCAGAATTTCTCTTACAGAAATTGATGAAAAGCTTTGTTTACTGTTTTGAATAATAGAAAAAATTCTTTTAGTATGTTTCATCTGTTCTAGCAACTTTTGTAATTTAGCCATTCTTGTATCAAGGTAGAACTTTCGGTTCATTACATTCTTCGTCAAAACATCATGGAAAAAATATGGTGTAGGATTTTGAATAATACCTTTCAAAATTTCTCTTGCACCTATAATGCCAACTGGAAATTCTTCATCAATTACAACCAAATTCTCGGTAGTATCTGATACTCTGGTTAACATTGAACTAGCTATCCAAACGTTATCTGTAGCTTCAATACTGGAAATCGGAGAAGATGCAAGGGAATATGGTAATAACTCATCAAATAGACATTCTTCTAGTTGCAAACTTTTTCCTGTATTGATTGATTGAAAAACAATTTGACTATTTGTTGAATTATGATTTTTGTTTAAAAATTTATTTAGATTTTTTTTCCAAACACCATTAATCCTTTGGTTGTTAAACATCATTACACCTATGTATTGATATTTTTTGAAGAAATCTTTCACATATCCAATATGCTGTTCGGTCTGAACATACGAATTTTTTATTTTTGTATTTGTAAAATGTTGTAAAATAGAAAATTTGTTGTAATTTTACAAAAACAACTTTGACATTACGTACGATTCTTTTATTTTTGTTTGTTCAAGTAGAAATTTTATTTTTTTCTTTAACGATTTCTCTGAAAAGTTTTTCTTCATCAAGCTTATCAAATTCTGTATCTGATTTAATTAGATCCTTGAAGAGTTGATTATCTTTTATTTTATCAAATTCTTTTTCTTTCTTAATAATTTCTTTATAGATGGGTTCACTGTCTACTATTTTTCTAAGCGTGTTCAACGATTCCAGTATATTACCTTGCATCAAGGATGTTTTTGATTTACTATACAAAGCATTTATGTTATTTTTATCAACAGCTAAAATTTTATCAAAACAAGAAATTGCTTCTTCGTATTTACAAATGACATGAAGTGCTTGACCTTTATTGTATAATATCTCAATGTTTGCTGGATCGCTTTGTAACGCTTTATCATATAATGAAATTGATTCTTGATGTTTTCCCAAAATTACTAACGAATTAGCTTTTTGAAAAAGTGCATCTGAGTTTTCAGGATCAATTTCTAAAATATCATCAAAACACATTACTGCTTTTTCATATTGACCTAAAACAGAGAAAGTACTACCTTTGTTCAATATTATTTCCATATTGGATGGTTCAAGCTTTAATGCCTCATCAAAAATTGAAAGTGCCTTTTCATATTGGCCGATAGCGCTTAAAGATTTTCCTTTGCTGTAAAGTGATCTGAAATTATTTGGTTCTCTTTGCAGAACATAGTTGAAACAGGAAAGTGCATCTTTGTGTTTTTTTAATTTTGAGAATACAAGACCTTTTTCCAGTAAAGGTTCAAGATTGTCAGGTTCTAATTCATGCGCTTTGTCAAAGCAATGAATTGCATCTTTGTAGTTTAACAATGCCAATAATGACCGACCTTTATTAAGCCAAGTATTACTGTGAGCAGGGTCAATTTCTAAAACTTTATCGAAACTACTAATAGCATTTTCATGTTTTGAAATTTTGTTAAGTGCTATAGCTTTATTGTATAACGCATCTATTCTTTCTGGATTGATGGTTATAGCTCTGTCATAACATGAAATAGCTTCATAAATTATTCCAAGGTTTACAAGTGAATCTGCCTTGTTAATTAATGCTAAAACATGATTTGGTTCAAGTTCTAGAACTTTGTTAAAACATAAAATAGCATCATGAAATTTTTTTAGAATTGCAAGAGTTAGACCTTTATTGAATAAAGCCAGAACATGTTTTTGATCAATTTGTAGAACAGTATCGTAACATTTTAGTGCACCATCATTTAGTCCAAGATTTCCAAAAGTTAATCCTTTATTGAATAATGCCATAATGTGATTTGGAATAATTTTTAGAGTTTTTTTGAAAAATTCTAACGCATTTTCATACTCTCTAAGTGATGATAAAACCAAACCCTTGTGTAGTAATGCTTCTGGGTTTTCTGGATTTACTTTAATGGCTTTGTCATAGCACGTTTTAGCATCGTTGTAGTTTCCTATATGTTCAAGTACTAGACCTTTTTGAAACTGTGCATCAAAATTGTCTGGTTTTATCTTTAATGCATCATCATAACATACAATTGCATCTCCATGTTTACCAAATCGCGCAAGTAACAATCCCTTACGGAATAAGACGTCAAAATTATCTGGGACTGTTTGCAAAGCTTTGTCGAAACATAAAATAGCATCACCATATTTGCCAATATTTTCAAGTAACAATCCCTTTTGTTGTAATGCATCAACGTAATTTGGTATTATATTTAGTGCCTTATCATAGCAAGCTAATGCATCACCTTTTTTTCCAATTCTTTCAAGCAATTTACCTTTATAGAAAAGAACTTCAGAATGTTGGGGATTAATTTTGAGTGCTTTGTTATAGTAACTTAAAGCATCATTAAAGTTTCCAAGATGGGCTAATGTTCTAGCTTTATGTAAAAGAACATCTGAGTGCTGTGGATTAATTTTTAGAGCTTTATCATAGTATGTTAAAGCATCATCATGAGTACCTAGAAATGAATGTAAAAGACCTTTGTGAAATAGTGCCTCTGTATGTTCTGGATTTATTTTGAGTACTCCATCATAACATGAAATGGCCTCATCATATTTTCCTAGATGTGCCAGAGTTCTGCCTTTGTGATATAGTGCTTCTGAATGCTTTGGTTTTATTTTTACAGCCTGTTCATAGCAATCTAAGGCTTTTTGGAATTTTCCTAATTTTTCCATTAGGAGGCCTTTATGGAATAAAGCATCAAAATAATCTGGTTTTATTTTTAGGGCATCATCATAGAATACAGTTGCATCACTATTTCTTCCAAGATGTGCAAGCACTAGACCTTTACGAAATAGTACATCAAAATAATCTGGTTTAATTGTTAAAGCATTATCATAACATATGAGTGCATCACTATGATTACCTAGCTGAACAAATGCATTTCCTTTTTGAAGAAGAATTTCAGGATCATGATCAAACTCTAGAGCTCTATTATAATATGAAATTGCAGTTTCATACTTTCCAAGCTTTGACAAACACAAACCTTTGTTGAAGAGTGCACTAGAATTATTTGGATTGATTTCTAAGGTCTTATTAAAATAATACAGCGCCTCTTCATAACTTCCCTTTAAAGTCAAAACAATTCCTTTTTTTAGCACTGCTTCAAAAAAATCAGGATCGATTTTTAATGCTTGATCACAATAATTTATTGCTTCACTATAGGAACCAAGGTTTGCTAGTGAATGACCTTTATTATACAGTGAAGGAACATGATTAGGTTTGATACTAATTGCTTTATCAAAGTAAGTAATCGCTTCTTTATGCTTTCCGATTTCAGTAAGTGCTAACCCCTTATTGAATAAAGCATCAAAAAATAATGGATCTATATCTAATACTTGGTCATAACATGAGAGAGCTTCGGCATGTTTGGCCATTTTTGACAGTGCATGTCCTTTAGAACTTAATGCATCAAAATATTTTGGATCAATTTGCAAAGCTTTATCATAAAATGTAATGGCCTCATCATGTTTTCCTAATTTTGCAAGTAATTGACCATTGTTAAAGATCGGTTCGATAAATTGAGGATCTAATTTGGAAGCTTTATCATAAAAAAAAGTTGCCTTGTCATTCTGGTCAGTATAGTAATAGTAATTTCCAATTAACAACTCAGTTTGTTTGTTTGTAGATAGAGTATGTTTTTCTTTTAATGTTTTAGCTAACAAACTTGCCCGCAAATTTAACATGCTTTGAATTTTTGATTTAAGATCCGACGGAATTTGTAATTGGTTTTTAGGATCAATTTTTAATTGAATATTTTGTTCTTTGAATAGTCGTACTAGTAAACCATCCACTAGAGTGAGCTTATTTTGTTCTACATTAAATCCAGATGCCATTACAACTATCTGATCACACGAATGTTTTTCTAATATCGTAATATTTGATCAAATAGGTCAGACACCGCTTTATATGACAATTTTGTCTTTCTCAATCTAGCTTGAAGGTAGGAATAATCCTAACATTGGTTATAGTGGTTATGTTTTCGACTAGCATGACTTACGTAGCAGATGCTAGTCTTGAATTTGGAACTAGATTAATTCCCTCATTATTGGTAGAAGATAAGGAAGGAATTTTACAAGTTTATGCAAAAAATGGAGGTAATATAGTTCCAGAAAAAATTGAAGGATTGACAGCTACCAGTTTGGATTCATCAATTTTAAGAGTTATCAACATAAAATCAAATGAATCAGGATTTACATCAGAAGTTACTTTAAGTTCCGTTAAAGCTGGTTCGACAAAGATTTTTCTAGCTGCTCCTGGTTTTTCTTCTACTGAAATTACTGTTAAGGTTCATGGAAATAAGCTAAATCAGGAACAACTTCTTGTTAAAACTGTTCCTAGCACCTTAGAGTTAGATGGTATCAGGGGTGGATATATTTCTGTAGAACTTGCTGATGAGGATGGTTTTCCAGTACTAGCTAAAGAAGATATCACTATTTCCTTAAGTTCCTCAAATCTTAATGTGGCAAAACCATTCCAAAATGAACTAGTTATAAAAGAAGGTAAATATTTTGCATTTACACAATTTACTTCAGATGATTTTGGTACAGCTAACATTTATGCATCAAATCCCAACATGGAGAGCCAAAACAGTAAGGTAACAGTTAATGAAGAAACTGATCTAGATATTGAGTTCTTCGTATTTCCAAAAACAGTAAATTCAGCATCACATTCTACTGGTCATATTATTGCTCAGCTTCAAAAGGAAAATAGTAATGAACCTGTAATAGCAAAAGAAGACATTACCATTGACTTCAAGCTCACTAGTGATGCTTTTGGTGGTGGTTCTTCAAGTGAAGATGATGTCATAGATAAAGCTGGAGTTTTTAAAATATTCAAAGGTGAATATTGGGGGTATAAACCTCTTACCACAATACCAAGTGCAGTTGACAAAACATACACCCTGACTCTATCATCAGCAGATCCCTTGGAATTAGCTACTGTTGAAATAAAAACCAAACAAAATACAAAAGATGATGAAAAAACTGTAAAACTTGATCTCCTTCCTATGTTAGCTACTGGAAAAAGGGAATTAATTGGAGTAGTTCATCTTGAAAATTCAACACATCCCGTAAATGCCGATAAGGATCTTAGGATAAGAATCGATTCATCTGATTCAAAAACCATCACAGTTGATGATGTTATAATAAGAAGAGGTACTGGTTCAGCGTTAGTTTACGGAAAATTAGCTCATACTATTTTTGATACTGATTTGGATATTCGTGCAGCAGCAGAAGGTTCCAATTTAGCTAATGCAGAACTTTTTGGACCAGCTGAGAATGCACTCGATGTAAAAGCAAAACTATTAATTTCTAAAGTATTAACTGGCACCAATTTTCCTATAGTTCTTTACTTAGAAGATGATTCCAATGAAGTTGTAGAATTTCCAAAAGATTATGAGCTTTTTGTATCACCAAGTGAATTTGTAAAAACAGAACCAAAACAAATTTCCCAAGGGGACAACTATGTAATAATAAATTCAGAGTCACTAAAAGAAGGAACAGATACTTTAACCATTCAGCTTGAAGAGTTAAAGACAACTTTATCAATTTCCAGTCTATCCTCACAACCAGCTAAAATACATCTTGATCATTCTGAATCTATTTTTGTAGGATATAATGACATATTTTCCATTCAACTTTTGAATTCTCAAGGTTTACCAATATTTGCAAGTGAAGACGTAGAAATTCAATTTGTTCTTCAAGATGAATCTTTAATAGAAATGCCTAAAACAGCTTTAATCAAAAAAGGAGATTACTTTACCCTATTTGATGTGGCACCAAAAAATAGCGGAGAAACAAAGTTATCGGCCTTGACTGAGAACCTTCCATTAGCAACTTTTGATATAAAAATAACTGATTTAATTCCTAAAATAAAAATTTCTGCACCAGATATAATTGAAAATGGCGAAGCATTTACTGCCACAATTTCTGTTGAACATGATAAAACTCCCCTAAGTGGACTGAATGTAAAGTGGAAAGTTGATGGTGGAATTGTTCAGATATCTGACCTCAAAACTGGTTCTAATGGGGAAGCTACAATATCAATAATTTCTCAATCAAATGATAGAGTAAATATTCAAGCAGATGTAACCGGTTCTTCTTTTTACTCTCCAAGTAAAATTACAAAATGGGTAGATGTGAATTCTACCACTTCGGAGTTTATCGCATTTGCAGATGATGGTGTAGATCAACAGTTTACTAAATTTGAAATTGGAGGATTTGATCCTATCATAATTATTGTTCCAGTCGTAATAGCATTAGTTGGATATATGATGTTTAGAAAGCAGAGTACTCAAAAACTCAAAAATCCTACCTTAGAAGCAAAATCTACATAAATAAAAAACAAGAAAATTCGTATGTTCAAACCGAACATCACATTGAATATGTGATAGATTTCTTCAAAGTAATTTAATTAAAAGGTGTATGGTATGGATAATCGCGTAAGTTGTCTTAATTATAAGAACAATTTTAAAAAAATTACATTATTTCTTGTGATCGGTTTTTTAGGATTTTCTATAATTTCATTTGAAAATATTTATTCCGAAGAAAATTTGTCAGCTCCATCTTGGTTAAAAACTACTGCCTTGTGGTGGAGTGAAGACAGGATTAGTGATCTAGAATTCGTTAATTCGCTACAATATTTAATAGATAAAAAATTACTATTAATCCCAGAATTCTTATCTGAAGATGTATTAGACTGCGGTCCCTATCTCATTCTAAATACAACTGCAACTACTGCATTCCAAGAAAATAGGGATATTACTAGCTCACCATCAAGATGTACTACAATTCCAGGTTGGGGAACAGGTACAGTAGATGATGAATTTTTTGATTTGAATACTACACAAAGTGGAATCTTTTATGATGATACAGGAGTAAATAAAAAAATTGTTCTCACATTGATTAAGGATACTGTCTCCTCATGGGGTCAAGGTAAATTAAATGATCAAGGTTTCATCGAATCATTACAATATTTAGTTGAAAACAAAATTCTGGGAATACCCGAATTAGAACCAGAGATTGAACCTGAGCTAATTATAGAATTAGAAATAGACCCAGAACCAGAACCAACATACATTGCAGAATCTTGGATAAGAACTACTGCCTTGTGGTGGGGTCAAGGAAAAATAAGTGATGACGATTACATTAATGCATTAGAATATCTAATAGATAACAAAATTGTAACCATTACTAAACCTGAACCAGAACAACAACTAGAGCCAGAGATTGAACAAAAAATGCAAGAAGAACCTGATCTAAAATCAAACCTAAGAATTGGACTAGATGAAACTAAAAACATTGTCACCTCATGGAGTCCAATTTCTAGAATAGGTGATTTCTTTGTTCAGGGTCATCCGGAAATAATAGGTTCAAGAATTAATCAAAATGAGTATTATTTTCAATTTACACTAATTAGTGGTGGAGCTGGTGAAAGAGATTGCACTAGAATATCTAATCAAACCCAAAGAGTGTTGTGTCAAATAGAAAAAAGTCCTAATAGAGCAGGGAAATCTGTATCAGCAGATGGAACCGTTTCTATTCTAATATTGGATAATCAAAAACGTACTCTTTATCTTGGTTCATTTTCTGTTCATGACTCACAATTTTTTAGATCATTTGATACAGCTACAAGTGAAGAATTTCTAGCCTATGGATGGGATATACCAACTTCCAAAGTCAAAAGGGGATTTGGAAACTTTGGAACAGTAAAACTAGTATTTACTGATAGAGGAGGCAATAGTTTTTCAAGTGAGTTTGAAGGCGTTGCAATTCCTCATTTTACATAA
>JADNRU010000027.1 GCA_016276965.1 Nitrosopumilales archaeon
TATTGTAAATTCCTGAGAACCATGTTTGTAATCGGGCATTATCCAAGCAGATATGGTAAGCTCTTCAAATTGTTTAGAATTTTTTGATTTTTGTAATGTAATATAATCTCCATTACCTTCTAAAATTAAATCAGGTTCTCCAACACTAATAAAAGGTAAAGGAAGGTCTTTATCAAATTCTTCTGCATTAGCTATTCCCCAATATGAAAAACTAACAGACATGGGAAGAGAAACAGTAGATGATATTATAATAAAAATAAAAACAAAACAGAAGAAACGCTGAAATTGATGAAAGTTTAATTCAGATTTTTCTAATCTGATAATGAGTAATCCAACAAATGGAATTAGTAATATAAGGAAGGAAAAATTTGTTTTTTCAACTAAAACAAATCCATTTTCATCTAATAATTTCCAAAAATCATTATGATATTCTAAAATATTTTCGAATTCATTGAATGCTAATAGATCTAGTTTTGAAAAATAGGTCTGAAGTTCATTATACTGAGCATTCTCAAAATTAAAAATATTATCAATTTGAAAATTATTAATTAGAAATTGAAATTCTTGAGGTTCATTTTTGGAATTTATAGAATTTTCAGTAATTGCATTTTCTAATGAAGGTGAATTAATAGATTCGGAATTTAGAAAATTCGAATTTATTGTTTTTCCAAATTTAGAACGTTCATTATTTAAAATACGTTCCATCATTGCTTTTCTATCAGAATAGGTTTTAATTGAAAGAAAAATTCCATTGTT
The DNA here is from genome assembly GCA_016276965.1 of Nitrosopumilales archaeon. Classification (GTDB taxonomy): domain Archaea; phylum Thermoproteota; class Nitrososphaeria; order Nitrososphaerales; family Nitrosopumilaceae; genus CSP1-1. The sequence goes on from JADNRU010000027.1 coordinate 757, forward strand.
TTCTCCTTCTGTAAATATTGAAACTCGCTCTTTCATCGAAACCTTTTTTTCAGTTATTAATTTGGCAGGCTGAGCTATATCGGTAGACCTAGAATTATCATTGTTTTTGACATCAAGGTTTTCTGATAAAGATAATTTGTAACCTGTTGAAATTTGAGGTTTTAAAATATTTTTAGTTTCAAAATTATTTTTAATGATTTGATTATCAGTATGTAATTCTTCAGAAACAATTTGTGCATCTACAATTGATACCATTGAAGATCCCAAAATCAAAATCATTATCCATGCAGAGATCTTCTGACCATTCATTGAAAAAAACCTCCAATTTTACATACAAATACAGAATTTAGCTGAAAATACAATACAGTAGAATACGTAACCCAGTTCATGCCTAGATATTATTGATAAAAATTTGTCAATAAGATGCGTGGAAATATGTGTTCATTATAGCTACCATATTGGCATAAAACTCATGACAATATTCCAAATTGGAACAAATTTTGTTCCTAACAACAAAAATAACTAAAAATGATAACATTTTCAAAAAAATATGAAATCCAATTCTAATTTAGAATTTGACATTATAATTTCCCTTTGAATAAGAAAATAAGGTAGGTCTACCATGGTCTACAAAGGTCTACCTACCTTCGGTAGAAGTATTATACCCGTAAAAAAACAATATCATTACGGATTTAACAAAAGAAGAAGAAGCTGCACTTAATGGTGAGAGGGGGAAGACTTTAGAACTTGCCTATAGGATCTTAGTTGCTACCGGAGAAGCTACAGATGCGGAGAAATTAATTCCAATTGACTGGGCACATGTTTCTGGAGTAAATTATAATACGATTGGCGATGCTGGTGAAGAATTTCTTTCAGAATTAAGCAATGATGCAAAAATTAAGGTAAAAACAACAATCAATCCGATGGGCTTTGATATTGATAATGTCTCAAATTATGGACTAGATAATGAATTCATTGAAAAACAAAACAGTATAAAAAATTCTTATGAAAAAATGGGAGTCATACCATCTTTTTCGTGTATTCCATATGAGATTTATGATCTTCCAAAAAAAGGAACTCAAGTATCATTTGCTGAAACTAATGCGGCAATCTATGCAAATTCAATTGGTAATTTGAAGACTAACAAAGAAAGTGCATTCAGTGCCTTGGCTAGTGCCCTGACGGGAAAAAGTCCTTATTCTGATTTAAGAAAAGATTCAGAAGAATCTAACCTAACAATTAGAATGAAAGTTAGTGAACCAAATGAATTAACATTTGGTATGTTGGGATTTTTTGCAGGAAAAATAGCTGATAGCTCAGTTACAATTTCTGGAGTAAAACAACTTGATAAACGAAGTTGTAAATCACTTTGTGGAGGTATGGGTACTTCAGGATTATGCGGTAAATTTACTTTAGATGAAGGTAAAAATGATTCAGAAAAAGTTGATTTTGATAAAAAAGAAATGGAAAATATTTACGATGAACTAAATACAACGGATTCAAGTGATTTAATCACACTTGGAAGTCCACAACTAGGTCTTGATGAATTATCTGATTTGACTTCTATGTTACATGGTAAATCCTTTAAGAAGAGATGTATGGTTTTTTGTCCACGTGCAATACAAAAACAAGCAAGAAAACTAGGTTACAATGATGATTTAAAACGAGCAGGATGTGAAGTTTTATCTGATTGTTGCATTTGTCTTACTCCATTAATTAGTAAAAAAGATGTTGATGGCGTTACAACAAATAGCATTAAAGGTGCTTATTATCTAAAGAATTCAAACGGAGTAGATGTTAATCTTAAACCATTATCAAAAATTATTGAAGAGGAAACTAAATGATTCCAAAAATTATAGTTAAAGGCACAGCAAAAGGAAATATCATGAAGACTACTAATCCAATAAATTTTCTTGGTGCTGTAGATAAAATAACAGGAATTATACGTGATGATAAACATGACAAATTTGAAAAATCAATTAAAAATTCTATATTAGTTTTCCCTCATGGTATAGGAAGTAGCGTTGGTGCTTACACCATTTATTCACTTAAAAAAAATAATTCAGCACCATCTGCAATGATTTGTACAGATGCAGATTTGTCAGTTGTTTCTGGCTGCGCTTTAGCTAATATTCCAATGGTAATTGTAACAAAAGAAAAATTTGATTCGCTTCAAGATGGCGAAGAATTTTCTTTGGATTCTGAATCAATCAAAACACTATAACTTTACTTCTACAACTTTTCCATTTGGTGTTTTTTCTTTGAATACTATTCCTTCAAATTTTAGAACTTGAGCTTCTTTATTTTTCCAAAAATCTCTTGATAGGCCAGCTTTTTCACATGTATGAGATAAGAATTGTTCTTCTGTCCATCCATATTCTATGGGAACTTGGGGCAATAGTAATCCAGAATTAAATCCTGCTTTAATTATTAATCCGTCTTTACCAACTTTGATTTTTTTGGGATAGTCTAATGGATCTTCTACTTGAATTTCAATAGGTGGTGTAAGAACAGAAACTTCAAAGATAATTTTGTCAATCTCGCTTAATTTAACCGGTGGAAATCTAGGATCTTCTGTTGCCGCAGAAATTGCAGCATCTGTTAGAGCATTAAACAATTTTTTATCTGGTAGGGGATAACCGATACATCCCCTCAGTCCCGAAGGATCATTTATTGTAACAAAAACTCCAGATTCATATGAATAGGCTGTTTGAATATTATCATCTAATTTTAATTTCTTATGTGTTGTTAGATATTCAGTAACAACTTTTCTTGCTGTTTTTACTAGAATCTCGCCGTCGGATTCTGTAATTTGTTTATAATCTGTCATTTAGTTTCTCCGTAAATTTTTGTAAATTTCTAATATGAGTACCTTCCCAATAGATTTTTTTACAATTTTTGCACATCCAAAAATTCTGATTATATTCTAATACTCCTTTCGGAACTTTATCAAGAATTTTATTTTTTTCAATATTTTCTAATTCTCCATTACATACCGGACAACGAGAATTTTTCCCATTAATCTCATATTTCTCGAGTTTAATTTTTTGATTTATTTGAAGAAATTGTTCTACTTCATCACTCTTAGTAATTTGAATTGCTTTAAGTTGTTTTTTTTCGGCCTTTCTTGCAAGTTGAACATCTTTAGTTATTAGAATTCGATTTTCATTTTTTGCAATTCTAATTAGATCTTCATCATCAATGTCCGATGAATACGCTGTATCATATCCTAATAATCTAAGCTTTTTTGCGAGTTTACCTAACATAGCATCAACTATAAAGACAGGTTTTTCATTGCTCACTTGTTTGTTCGCCTAATCCTGTTTCAACAACATGACTTTTACCTGCGGGCAAAACACGAATAAAATCATCTATGGTTATTGATTTTGCTATTTCTCCTTTTATTTTTACAAATTCAGATTTGATTTTTTTAGCTACATCTACCATTTCTGAACTAGTTGGTTCAATTACTGCATAACATACACAATTTTTTTTGATTGGAGCGGGAGGACCACAACATACTAAATAATTTTCTCCTTGTTTCATGATACCTACTGAGAGTTTTAATGACGAAATATTGACAAAATTTCGGTGACCATCAATTACAAAAGAACCCTTTGGAAGGAATTGACCACTTGGCGCTGCTTTTTTTACCTGTTCAGGCTCTACCCAATATGCATTCAAGCCATACATAGCTTCTCTCCAAGCACGACTAAAACATGCTGTAGCATGAGCAGTTTCATTAAGACTTGTAGGACGAATAGATTCTTTTTCCATCTTTAAAATAAAAAATGGAGAACCGTGAATATCAGCATGAAATACTTTATCAGTTTTTTCTAAATGTTTTCTAATTATAGCAGTATTTGATGAGGAATCCCTTCCTCCAATGGCTAAGATTCCATCAGAAGTAAAAAACCATCTATATCGCTCAAACCAGTTTTTCTTTCTTATTTCTGAAAACTTGATGGATTCTTTGCTAAGCTGGGCTTGATTTTTTTGTTTTTCTAGACTTTTTTCGGCTTGATTTTTTAGCTTTTCAATGGATTTTATGGCATTTGATTGTCGTTTTGATTCATCAAAAAGGGAAGATGCGATTGTGGGTAACGATGAATTAAGATCAACGTTAATTTTTTCAGACTGAATTTTTATGTATGTAAAACCTTTTTCCTTAATGATTTCAGAGTTAAATTTCTTAAGTAAGTCTTCTGATTTCTTGTCCTCAATAGTTGTTACACCCCGAGAAACTAAATTCATTATGGCTTTAGCAACATTTGCAATTGTTGTTGATTTTTCTTTAACTAATGAAATTGCTTTTTTTTGTTCTTCAAGTTTATTTTCGAGTTCAGAAATTTTTTCATTTTCTAAATTTGTTTGTAAAGATTTCCCTTTTTCTATTAAAATTTCAGAAAATAAAGTATCTAATCCTTCAATAAAACTAGAAACTTTATTACAATTTTTTAGATCATCGCTACCAAGTGAAATTGGATAGACATCAGATTTTTTATCATCTCTGATAATTATGGGATTATGATTCCCTTCAACCACTTTTTTTACTAATGAGTTAGTAGACTCAAAAATTTTTTTCACATCTTTTTCTTTAAGTTGATTTCCGAGAGTTTTTGAATCAATTTTTGCAATTTTAAAAATTTCTTCTGCATATTTTGTTGGCAAGCCTAGTTTTCTTCCTATCCATTTATCAGCAGTTATTGTTGAAGTCATAATTTCATGTAAATCATCTAGCTTCATTTCAAAAACATTAATTGAGTTTTGTGGAGGCGCACTATATTGTAATCCTACTCCAAGTTTTCGGTGTCTAACATTAAGAGAATGAAGTAAGGCAAGAATTTTCATTTCCTTATTGCATAGAATAATGTTACCATTTCCAAAAAATTCTCCAACTATGACAAATTCTTTATCAAAACCACTGAAAGTTAGGTATGCAATTCTTTCAGCTTCTTTTTGTTCAATTTTTGTTAATTTTAGTCGTAGAAGGTCATTTCGTAAACGCTTTAGTAATTTATTAGATTCAAATTGTTCTATCTTAACTGAACTAATCCATATTCCTAGAGTTGATAACATTAGCATAACATCAGGTTTTTCAGGATGATGAAGTTTGAATAGTAAACTATCCAGATTTATTCCGTAAATATTGCTAACATAGTACTCATGTGTTTTTTTTGTAATTTCATTTACCAAATATCGTAATTCTATTCCAGCAAGTGTCATACCAAAATAATAAGAACCTAAAATTAGACTCTTACTGTTCTAAAAAACTCATTTTACTATCCAAAGGTTTTAAACAAGGCTATTCACAGACAACCTAGAAATTTCCTTGGCTAAGCATCGTCCTAAGAAAAAAAAACCTCCAGAAGAATCAGGTCCAAATGATCCTGAAAAAAAAGATATCCCGCCAACTGAACCAGTAGTAAGCGATCACGAAAAAGAACATACAAAACGTCAGCTTGACAATTTGTACTGGTTAAGAATTGCTCTTGCAGTAATTGCTGGAATGACAGCAACGTTCATCTTTGAACCTTTTGAAGGAGAAGAAAGACGATGGATATCAATTGGATTTATGATAACAATATTCATTGCGTCAATAATGATAGCAAAGGGAATGGGAATGAGATTGCCAAAGTCGGATAGAAAGAAAATTGTTACGCAAGCTCTAGGTAGCTACGTATTTCTTTACTTGTTCATGTGGATTCTAACATATACTATTGTAAATGTATCAAGTTCTGAATCAGGGTTCTCTACTCCTTTCACATAGCACTAAAATACCTAAACAAGATCATTGGGCTAAATGTGGAAAAACAAAACACCTGGTATTCCTGATGAAGAATTTGAGCGAATAGATGAGGTTCCAATTACAAAAGAAGAAATTCGTGTTTTACAAATTAGTAAAGGAAGACTATGTCCTGGACAAACGGTTTATGACATTGGATGTGGAAGTGGTTCTATTTCTGTAGAAGCTTCATTGCAGATAGAACCAACGGGTCAAGTATTTGCAATTGATTTTGATCCCAAAGCGGTTGAAATTACAAAGAAAAATCTTAAAAAATTTGGAGTGTCAAATGTAAAAGTTACTTTGGCTGAGGCAAAAGAGGAAATTCCACAATTGCCTCCGGCTGATACAATTTTTGTTGGAGGAACTGGAGGTGATACTAAAGAAATTACTGAATTATGTTATGATAAACTAAAGTCAGGAGGAAGAATTGTTATTGGAGTTATCTTAATCGAAACTTTATTTGCTGTTTTATCCATTATGGAGAAGCTGAAATTTACAAATTTGGATATTACTCAAATTACCATATCAAAGAGTCGTAAAACTTCAACAGGAACAATGATGCTTGCAAGAAATCCGGTTACTATAATTTCCGCTACCAAAATTTAGTTACTGCTTGTTTAGCTTTTAATTAGGAATAATTATGAATTTTTTTATGCCAGAATTAATTTGCGTTGGTTGTGGACCAGGCGATCCTGAATTACTAACTGTAAAAGCGGTCAAATCAATCAAAAATGCTGATGTAATTATGTGTCCTACTTCAAAAGAAGGTAAACCAAGCATGGCTTTGTCAGTAGTATCATCTATACTAGCTGAAGCAAATAAACAAGAAATTGTTAATCTTGTATTTCCAATGACTAAAGACAAAGAAATTCTTGAAAACACTTGGAAAAAGAATGCAAGAATTTTAGCTGATAGTGTGATTTCTGGAAAAAAAGTAGTTTATCTAACTGTTGGAGATCCATATCTTTACAGTACGTGGATATATCTTCATCGTGAAATTACAAAAGAACATCCTGAAATAAAAATTACAGTTATTCCTGGAATCGTTTCAATGTTTACTTTTGCTTCAAAAGTTGGAATTAGTTTAGCAGAAGGTGCAGAAAAAATGGCAGTCATTCCTTCTTGTTATGATTTATCTCGTGTTAAAGAGATTGCAAAAAACTGTGACACCATGGTTTTTCTCAAGGATGGACATTATTTTGATCAAGTGATAAAATTATTGAGAGAAGCTGGTTTCTCAGAAAATTCAGTTTTTGCTATAGGACAAGATCTAGGAACTGACCAAGAGATTGTCAGAAAAATGACTCTTGGTGAAGTAACTAGTGAAACCATTACAACAAAGTATTTTTCCATAATGGTGGTAAAACGTGTCTAAGGTGTACTTTGTGGGTTCCGGCCCTGGAGATCCTGAACTAATAACTATTAAAGCAAAAAAATTAATTCAAAAAGCAGACGTCGTTGTATATTCTGGTTCCCTTATTCCACCAAAAATTATCAAATTCTGTAAAAAAGGAAAGCTGTATGATGCTTCAAAACTTGTTAGAGAAGAAATTTTTGAAATTTTAAAGAAAAATGCAAAAAAGGACAAGACTGTGGTACGGCTTCATGATGGAGATCCGACCATCTATGGAGCAATAAGAGAGCAGATAGATAATCTTCTAAAGGTAGGAATTAAATCAGAAGTAATTCCGGGGGTTACTTCCTTTTTGGCCTCAGCCGCTGCATTAGGTAGTCAACTAACTCTTCCAGGAGTAACTCAAACAATAATTGTTACAAGAGCTGAAAAAAGAACCAAAGTTCCAAAACACGAAAAAATTTCCGAACTTGCAAAGCACAAAGCTACTATGGTATTCTATCTTAGTGTTCACCTAATATCAGATATTGTTAAGCAAGCAATTGAAGGAGGATATTCGTCATCAACACCAGTAGCTGTCATTTATCGTGCTAGCTGGAATGATCAAAAAATAATTACAGGTACACTAAAAAATATTACAAAAAAAGTTTGGAATGAAAAAATTACACGAACTGCAATAGTAATTGTTGGTGATGTTATTAAACCAAAATCATATGAATATTCAAAGCTTTATGATAAGTCATTCAGCCATGGATATAGGAAAGCTAAAGTTGCTAAGAAGATAAAAAATTAACATCGTGTTTAAATCCAACTTTGGATAGATGTTTTTGAAAAATTTTTGGATCGCTTGATGTAAAAATTTTAATAGAATTTCTCTTTGATCTATTCTTCTGAGTTATTTTTGCTACCTTATTGGCAATAGTTTTTGCTGGATCTAAAAAAATTACCTTTGGAAATTCTTTTTTTAAAATTGAAACAAGTAAGGGCAAGTGGGTACTTGATAAAGTTGCGACATCAATATTGTTTTTCTCAAAAATATCATTTAATACTATTCTAATTATTTTTTTACAATATTCATAATTATCAATAAATTTACCTGATTCAACTAAATCTACAAGTGCTGATGCATTAATTTTTTTTATTTTAAGTTTTTTTTCCTTATTTAGTTTAATGTAGTTGGATAACTCATAGCTATGTACTACAGATTCTGTAGCAAGTATTGCGATGTTTGAAGTTTTTGAAATTTTAGCAGCTTCTTTTATTGGTGGCAGTACACCAATGATTCTTAATGTATCTTTTTTTTGTAATAGTAATGATGGTGTATTAGATCCTATTACAATGAGATCAGGATTAAAATTCTCTTTTAACATCTTAATTGTATCATCTATTATGTGTCTGAGTTGAGATTTTGATTTTTTCCCGTACGGAAAATTTTTTTTATCAGCAAAATAGATGATCTCAGATTTTGTTACTTTTTGGATTGGTCTAATAAGGGAAAGTGAACCGAAACCTGAATCAAAAATAGCAATTTTTGCCATACTAAATCACAGTTTATTTCCCTTCATTTTCATTTTGTTAGCTAAATTTAGTCTAAAGTCGATCTAAATATACACCTCACATTAAGAGGCGAATGATAAACTAGCGCCTATGACAAGTTTCGATAAGACATGGACACGACAAGAAACACAAAGTATGACAGGCAAAATACGTGACGCAGTAAAACCTCAAGGAGCATTAAAACCACGCATCCAAAATGCGGTTAACAAATTACAAGTCCAAATATCAAAAATGGATTCTATGTTAACAAAGCTACGAGAGAGAGATCAACAGATTTTTCAGCGAATCGTTACTACAATGCAACAGCATGATACTTCAGCAAGTAAAGTATTATCAAATGAATTAGCTGAAATTCGTAAAGTCACTAGAATGCTTGGTAATGCACGAATGTCGTTAGAACAAGTTCAATTACGATTAACCACCATACACGATCTTGGTGATGCAATGGTTGCAATCGGACCGGCAATGTCAACAATGAAGGGCTTAAAGTCATCATTGGGAAGATTCATGCCAGAAGCAGATTCAGAATTGAACTCCATGACACAAACACTCAATGGACTTATGATGGATTCACTTTCAGGAGATTCATTTGCAATGGAATCTGAAGCAACTAATGAAGAAACTGAAAAGATTCTACAAGAAGCATCTGCAGTTGCAGAACAACAGATTGGAGACAAATTCCCATCAGTACCATCAAACGAAGGACTTTCGTCTCAAACAACACAGTCTTCCTCTGCTTTTGAGTAAGTAGACTTGTGATTGGCGAAAAGTTCACACCCTTTTATTTTTATTTTTTTAAAATTTCTTACCTGCGATTCTTTAACAAACGATAACACATTTTAGAAAACTGTAAAGTTTCATTCAAGCCCATTTTGGATTTCCCTTCTTTTCTATTTACAAATTTAGTAGGAATTTCAGTTCCTTTCAATCCTTTCATTTTGAGATAACGTAGTAATTCAACCTGAAAAGCAAAACCGTCTGATTTTATTTCAGAAAAATCAACTGACTTTAAGACATTTTTCTTAAACATTCTAAATCCACTTGTAGGATCAGTGTTATCTAATTTAGCAAATTTTCGTGCCATTGCTCCTGACATTGAATGAAGTAATTTTCTTTGTGCATTCCAACCAATTATAGTTGAACCGGGCAAATGTCTGCTGGCTACAACATAATCACATTCTTTGATTTTGTCTATCATTAAAGCAATTTCCTTTGGATCGTGTGAATGATCTGCATCCATTTGAACGATATAATCTGGATCAAATTTTTCAAGGGCCATTTGAAATCCTTCTTTATAAGCCGAACCTAGACCAAGCTTGGAATTTCTTTTAACTACTGAAATATTGTGATACTTTTTGTTTAGTTCATCTGCAACAAGTCCTGTACCGTCAGGAGAGGCATCATCAATTATAATAATATCAAATTTTTCTGCAATTTTCTCAACTTCTGAGTATAGTTTTTCTATCAAAGTCGGTAAGGTTTCTTTTTCATTATAAGTGGGAATAACAATTACAATTTTCATTCTATTTCATCTAAAATTTTTTTAGCTTTTGTAAAAACGTTGGTCCATTGTTTCCAAGTTAGACGTCCTGTTTGGGTGTTTTGTCGACTAGGATGATAAGAACAAATTATTGTGAATTTTTTATGGTGAATAATTTTTCCATGATAAAACTTGGAGGGTTTTATTCCTATCAATTTGCAACAAGTATCATAAGCAACTTTTCCCAAACAAATTATGATTTTGATATTAGTCATAATAGACATTTCTTTTAATAGAAATGGAAAACAATTATCGAATTCTTCTTTAAGTGGTTTATTCTGGGGTGGAGCACATCTAATTGCAGCAGTTATGAAAGTATTTTTTAATATAAAACCGTCATTTAATTTCTGACTAGTCGGTTTTGTTGCAAATCCATTTTCGTAAAGAACTTTAGCTACCCAATCTCCAGAACTATCTCCAGTAAACATCCTCCCAGTTCTGTTACCACCATGTGCAGCAGGAGCTAATCCGATTAGTAGAATTTCTGCATTAATATCACCAAAACCAGGTAATGGTTTTCCCCAGTACCTTTCACTACTAAATCTCTTTACTTTTAGTTTTGCAACGTTTCTTATGTAAGAAGAAAGTCGTGGACATTTTTTACATTTTATAATTTTCTTATTTAGAATTTCAAGTTGATCATTATTTTGATTCATGAATTACATAGTTTACATTTAGAATTGTTAGTAAATGTACCTAGTATCTCTAATTTATTTTTCTTACTCTAGTCATGTATATTACAAATAGAATTGCCGGAAAAAGTGCTAATGCAGGTAAATTAAATTCTGGAATTGTTTTATCAGGAGATACAATGTCGCCCCACTTGTTAGGACTTGGAATCTTGAATGGTTTTTCGGGATTAAAATCAGGCCATGAATAAAATTTATCAGAATATCCATCATAAACCGTAAGATAGAATCCATAATTATCAGATCTTCCCAGGATGTTTATTGGAATTTTAAATTCATAACTGGAATGAGGTATTGTAGAATAACGATCGTTTTCATCTGAACCACTACCTACAGCAATAAAATCTTGTGGATTAGTTATTTTTTTAAAATTGTTTGTTGCTTTTATTTTAGAATCTCCTTGTAGAACAAAACCATTTTTGTTACCTAGTGATACACCAAAACAATAATCGTCACTGCCTGGAATTTTAGATTTATCATTATTTGCATCAAAACATAAAACAGCTTTGTCTGATGCATGATCTAAATGTATATCTGATACTACATCAACTAACGCATAAATATAATCATCTTGATGTGCAGTTCTTAAAATTATAGTAGTGTCATCATCGAAAATAAATTCATTAAGACTTGATCTTTTCCATTCTACACTGTTACTCCAAATTCCATCAAAGATAACATCATCTCTATCATTAGAAATTGTAATCAAAATCGGTTCTGTTTCTGCATAAATAAAATTTTGAGAATTGAGTAGAATTGGAAAAAATAACAAAATCAGAAATTTTATCATTTTCATATTATCAAACCTTAACAAGTTTAGATTTAAAATTTGATCTGAGGCAATCTGCCGTCAAGTTTATAGTCTAAATCGTTGGAAATTTACAGATGAACAAGGCAGCTATTGCTGGCATTATAGCAGTAGTGGCAATTGGTATTGGAATTGCTTTAGCGTTTTCTTCTGGTATTTTAGAAACTAGTACCACAACTGAAGAAACAGAAGATTTGCCAACTCAGACCGAACAGCCTAAAGGAGATCAATTCTCAATTACATTAAAAGAAGAAATCGGTATTGAGGCAAAACCCTAGTATTTCCTTATATTAGAAAAAATCTTGATAAAAGCACCAAATGGGCCAATTTGGAACCCATTTTAGGCTCAAATTTCCTCAATGTCTAATTACCAAAGGAGCATTTTGTTCATTAATGAACGGAAAATCAACACTAGCATTAGTTGGAGTCCTATTTGCTGCCGCTATGGTAGTAGGAATGGCTACTACAAGTGCCTTTTCAACACCACATGTAATTGCTTCATCTACTATTGTAGATAATCAATTTGGAATGCTTGGACACATCACACTAACTCAAACAGATGCTGATGGTAACATGAAATCCTACATTCAGACAGATAATGTCATTGTGAATATAGGTGAGAACTGTGTTGCAGAAACACTATTCAATGTAACAGCTGATACTGGTCCCGACGGTTGTGATGGAGCTAGTACTCCATTGTATACAAAATCAGGAAATGGAATCAACAATTTGGGATTCTCATTTATTGCAGTTGGCAATTCCAGTGCATCAGCTACACCACCTGTAGCAGTTGAAACCGATACTACACTAATTAACGAAAACTCTACTGGTACAACTATGGACAGAAAAACTGGCTCTCCTACTGTAACTACTGAATCCACTGGAGTAGGTTCTTCAGCAGTAGTCACACTATCTGCAGTATTTACCTCAGATGGAGGAATCTCTGACGTAGACGAATCAGGAATCTTCGACGAACCAACGTTTGGAGCACCAGGGCCTGGTAATATGCTTGCAAGACAAACATTTACCAATATTCAATTAAGTGACGGCGACCAACTAACAGTTGAATGGGAAATAACAATAGGATCCTAAAATCGAGGATTTGAAAACTAAAGGGTTAATCCCTTTTTTCTTATTTTTTAAAAAATTGAAGAAAAAATCCACTAGTTGACTCATTAAATGAACGAGTCGAATTTTCAAATGAAATAACTTAGAATCTCCATTGTACTCTTAAGGTTTGGTTTTAAAACTAGAACATAATAGATAATTTGCATAACCAAATAGTTCATAAAAAAGATTAAATAAATTTGCTTATATTGACTGCGTAGAACTGATATTTTGTCCATTTTTTTATTATTCAAACCTTGATTTTTCAAAACTGCCAACAAACCAATTAAATGACTTAGGTGTTTAAGAAAAATATTGAAATGTCAAACTTGCGAAAGCAATATGATTCCTAGAACAATAGTTTGGAGAGATCCTGATAAACCTCCCGTTCAACATACTAATTTTGTTTGTGAAAAATGTGGAAATTCTGTATATAAAAGATATGTACTAGTAAAGTGACTGATCGCAAAATAATTCCTTTGAGATTGAATTTACTGAATAAATCAAAACCTTATTGATATAGTCTATATTTCACGTTTACATTCTAATATAATTAAAATAATGAATTGTTATGAAACAAATACTTCGTGGAATGATCGCTACCATGAATTCTGTAAACCCTCCACGTATGACTGCACTTAAACAGCTTCATGAAGCTGAAACCGGTGGACCGTTTAGTATTCTAATTGGTACAATACTTTCTGCTAGAACAAAAGATGAAAACACTACTAAAGTAGTAAAGAGATTATTCAAAGAATACAAATCTGCAAAAGCATTAGCAAAAGCCAAAGTAAACGATGTTGAGAAAATAATAAAATCAATAGGTTTCTATCATGTTAAAACAAAAAGGATAATCAAAGTAGCATCACTGATTACAACTCAATACAAAGGCAAGGTTCCAAATGATTTTGAAGAACTGTTAAAATTACCAGGAGTTGGAAGAAAAACAGCAAACTGTGTTCTGGTATATGGTTTTGAAAAACCAGCAATTCCTGTTGATACTCATGTTCACAGGATCTCAAACAGATTAGGTTTAGTTAAAACAAAATCACCTGAAGATACTGAATTTGAATTAATGAAAAAAATTCCTAAAAAATATTGGTTAGAAATTAATGATACTTTTGTAATGTATGGTCAAAATATCTGTAAACCAATCTCTCCTTTGTGTAATGTATGTAAAATCAAAAAAATGTGTAAGTACTACAAAGCTAAGAACGCTTCTTTGTAACTAGTAAGATTGCAACAAAGATTCCTATTCCACCTACTAAAAAGAAAGGAAACAAGTAAAATGGGTTTTGTGCTGGATCACCTGAGATAAAGTTTAAGGTCAATGTTCCCGAATTGGTTGCGGGTGGATCTGTAGAACTTTCCATTCCAAATACTGAATATGAACTAATTTGAAAACTTCCTATACCTAAATTTGAAATAACTATTCGTTGACCATTATTTACTGTTAATCCACCCTTTTCAGTGTAGGAAAGTGTTGGTATAGTACCTGGATTCCACCCTCTTTCTAGATTATTATGAATAACAACATAACCAGTATCATCTGGTATCTGAACCGCTAGCCAAAACTTTTCATCTGGGTTGCTTCCCATCCCAATTTCAATGAATTTTTCTGGAATGTTCAAATCATAAAATCGTATTACTGCATTACCATTAGGATTTGCATATACTAGATTATTTTCAATTGAAACTTGCCAACTAATTACATGTAGTTCCTCAAGACTTGTTACAATCGTGTCTCTTGCCATTGTATTGAAGTCATCGTAGGGAACCTCAACAGTTTGAGTAACTATTGATGGGTTTTTTTCTGATTGAGCATAAGCTGGATAGAAAAGAATTGTTACAAACAGGATCAAAAAAATGATGTATTTCATAAATTGGCTCAAGGAATCACGAATAAAAATCTAGTCTACAAATGGTTTGTTAGAACTCATTATAATTTTGGAAACCTCAGGACGAAGTATGTATTGTGATGGAGGCTTTCCTTCTTGTATCATTGTTCGAAGTTTTGTACCACTCAATTGTTCTCTGTCTTCTACACCATGTGGACAAACTCTATCATTTGTAAAGTTTAGACATTTCTTACAATAGAAAAATGCAGGAAAGAAAACAGGGGTTATTTCCAAATCAGGGTAGTCATCAAAAATTTTTTGAGCTGCAAAAGGATCATAATAATTTCCAACTCCGGCGTGATCTCTTCCAATAATGATGTGAGTACAGCCATAATTTTGTCTCATTATTCCATGATGTATTGCTTCTTTTGGTCCTGCATACCTCATTTCAGTATGTAGGGTGGCAAGTTTGCATTTATTTTTAGGATAATAATGTTCAATTAATGTTTCATAGCATTTTATAATTACTTCATCGACAAAATCACCTGATTTTTTCTTTCCAATTAGAGGGTTAACAAAAAGACCGTCTCTTGTGGTTAACGAAGTTTTTTGAAGCATTTCATGAGCAACGTGTGGAGGATTTCTTGTTTGAAAAGCTACTATTGTTTTCCAACCAGATTTTTCAAAATCTGCTCTGGTTTCCTTAGGGGTTTTTCTATATTTTCTAATACTGGTTTCTTCTGGTCGTTTTATGTAATCAATTTTTCCTCCAACAAGAATTTCTTTCATGGACATTATTCTAGCAACTCCAGGATGTTTTGAGTCCGAAGTGCCGTATACTCCTTTTATGGTTTTTTCTTTATCAAAACTGTAAGTTTCTTCTACGTTTAAAATAGCAAAACCTTTTCCTTGAGGATTCGTTAGTAGAACGTCTCCTGCATCTTTCATTTTTTTAGCAGTGGAATCATCTACATCAAGAACTATTGGAATCGTCCAAGGTAAGTCATTTGCAAGTCTTCCTTTGGTAATAACAATTTCAAAATCTTGTTGACCTAAAAATCCCTCTAAGGGACTAAAAATTCCATCTGCAATGTTTTCAATATCATTTGCAAGATCTGTACTTACAGAGAATGCTATTAAGCCAGTAGGATCTTTTATTGAGATTTTATTGATTAATCTTCCACCATGTGGTTTGGCTACACCATTGCTTTGTGACAAGGTCTATTTGTTATGTTCCATATGCAGGCCACATTCTCGATCTGATTTTCCTTCCCACCACCATCGACCCGCTCTTAGATCTTCACCAGGTTTTATTGCTCTTGTACAAGGTTCACATCCTATGCTAGGATATCCTTTATCATGTAATTTGTTGTACGGAAGGTTATTTGCTTTTATGTAATCCCAAGTTTGGTCCCAAGTCCATTCGATTATCGGATTAATTTTTATCATACTATTGT
>JADNRU010000028.1 GCA_016276965.1 Nitrosopumilales archaeon
CCCTTTGATAGAGAAAGAGAAATGTTTACCGCAACCTGTGGTGACTGTGGAAATGAATGTCAAATACCATTCAAGCCAAAAGACGATAGACCTGTATATTGTAGAGAATGTTTCCAAAATCATAAACAAAATTAGTAAATTGTTTAGCGTAACTCTCAAAACTCTGCAATTTTATTAAAACAAAGATTTAGAATCCATCATCATCACCAAATATCATTGAGTGCTGTACCTTCAAGGAATAAAATAAAAATTGGAGCAATGGTACAAGTAGTACAAAAACAAGATCAACGTACAGGAAATTTGACTGAAGGTATAGTTAAGAGAATTCTTACTTCGAGTAATTTTCATCCTCATGGAATTAAAGTTGAGTTGGACAATGGAAAAATAGGACGCGTTCAAAATATAATATAATTATACAATATCCAAACGAAGCCGGACAATCAATTACAACCTGAAAAATAATTACATGTATTCTGGACCGTAAAAATGAACCATAATATCACGAATCCCACCCGATCCATTAATTTTTTACTCTAAATTTGGATTCGTCAATTATATACACCTCATACGAAGTTTGTGCATGGGTAAACGTCAAGTCAAAAGTGAAAAGGAATTAAAAAAAATCCGTTTACCTGAAGAAGGTGAAATTTTTGGTAGAGTGCTAAAACTGCTTGGAGGGGAAAACCTTTTGGTAAAGT
Source organism: Nitrosopumilales archaeon (assembly GCA_016276965.1). Lineage (GTDB taxonomy): Archaea > Thermoproteota > Nitrososphaeria > Nitrososphaerales > Nitrosopumilaceae > CSP1-1. The sequence continues at coordinate 699 of JADNRU010000028.1, forward strand.
GTACTGACGGAATAACCCGAAGAGGAAGAATTAGAGGAAAATTGAAACGACGTGTATGGATTCGAGAAAACGATATAGTAATAATTGCTCCCTGGGAATTTGGTCAAAAGGAAAGGGGAGATATCTTGTGGCGATATACCTTACCACAGAATGACTGGCTAAAAAAAAATAATCACCTTTCAAAGGATTTTTGAAAATTATAATGTTTAAGAAAATTCCAACAAACCAACTTTTCGATATAACATGGATTATGGTTAATTTTTACGCACTAAAGAGGGACTATGATTTCAATTTCGCTAAATCATTTTGATGCCTAAATGTATTACAAAGCACTACACTGTTTACCATCTCATTATATGATATTGCACGCATCTCATCATATGGCAAAACAAAGAATAACAATAACAATTGATTCAGACTTGATCAGAAGATTACGATTCAGGCAGGCTTCTAAGATTAAAAAAACCAGAAAATCAGTTAGTCTATCTCAAATGATTGATGAGATATTGAAAAAAGGATTGTAAACTGCTTTTGAAATCAAAGTTTAGAATCTGTGATGATTGTAGGAGAATGAACTGTACCAAAGGATGTACTTGCGTATGCCATAATCGTGCCTCAAAGGAATGATGTGATGTGGCTAAACTAGTTTGTAAGAACTATGGGTTTGAATGTGACTTTATAGCAGAGGGAACAGATGCTTCTGAAGTTATAGAGAGTTTTGGAAAACACACCTTAGAAGAGCATGGAATTGAATATTCAAAGGAAGCCTTGATGCAGTTCATTATCAGACAAGGTGGATAGAAAAATATTGATTCCCTTCCAATTTCGCTAAACCATTTTGACAGCTAAGCATTATCTTAAATTCAGGTGTTTAAACCCCGATAATATTAAGAGCTATCAAGAACAATTATCGAACTAGAGTAAATTGCATAAAGAGGCACTAAAACTAGTTTTTTCTAATCCTGTTTACCTAATTTTATCAGGTTTAATTTTTGTAGGTATGCTACTTCTTCTATTACACACACGTGAGCTTTTGTTTTTTGAACCCTATTTTGTATTTCATTTGGGACAAGGTGACTATCTCAGCTTTGCATTAATTATCATAGTATCTGGATTAATGGGTCTGGTGATTAGTATGGCAACCTATAGAATCCAAACCCTAAGAGCAAGCACCAAAAAGATGGGATCTGGACTTTTAGGTTCTATTGTGGGTGCAGGGGCAGGAGTTTGTACCAGCTGCGGTCCAATAGGATTTGCTTTAATCTCTACCTTTGGTGTAGGTGCTGCCATAACTTTTTCTTTTCTAACTATCTATGAAATACCAATTCGAATAGTTGCAATTGCCATCTTGACTGGAACTTATTTTCTAATGGTAAAGGGAATAGCATCAGAATGCAAAATTAACATGAAGAAAGGAATGGAGTAAGTTCCCATCTCGCTAAATCTTTTTGAGATTTTTTTTCTTAGGCGTAAATGCGCCCAAAATATTGTCCATACAAGTAACTGAATCCCCGTGGGCCCATATACTTTCTTGGAACCAAAATTTATAGAATCAAAGTCCTTAGATTAATAATTGATTGAAGAAAAAGATAAAACTCTTCCTAAAGACATTGATTCAGATTATAGCCTTCCTGGTCGCTTTGAGGAGAGCAATTCAGAGTATTTTGATGAACACGTCAAGCCTAAACCAAACAACAGTGCAATTTTGGTAATTACAGTAGCTTTTGTAATTGTCTCAGCTGGATTCATTTCATATTATTTTATGAATCAAAATGAGATTGATTCAAGAATAATTCAAAATTCCATCAATATAGATCCTGAAAAAAAATTGGTAAATCAATATGATGTGGGTAAATATGGAAGTGATCATGCACATGCTGCAATTGCAGTTTTTGTAGATGGTGAGAAGCTAAACTTTTTCCTACCGCAGTTTCAGCTTTCAAGCAGATATATCCACTTTGAGAATAATAACTCATACCTCATTCACAAGCATGCAACTAACGTTCCCTTGGAGATGCTGTTTGCATCATTTGGAATGAAAATTACCACGGACTGTATAATATTGAATTATGATAAATCTGCTGACATCAAAACTGACAGTTTCTGTACTGGGCAAGACCATTCTATAGTGTTTTATGTTAATGGAGAAAAATACTATTCTGACATATCCCAGTATGTGCTTGAGCACAATGACCGAATATTGATATCCTTTGGTGATGCTGAATCTATCTCAATGCATCTTGCATATTTGGAATCTTTGGAAATCTTTGATATTCCAAAAAAGACTCCACAATATTCAGGAAATAATATTTTTGTCTGACTTGGATTAAATACGATTAAGGAATAATGAATATATGTCAGTTCAAGTTGCCGCAAAAAAATCAATTGTGATTATCTCTTTTGTTTTATTTTCATTCATTTTTGTTGGTGTAATTTTTTCATTAACCAATGACATTGCACTTGGGCTAAATCAAGACGTTTCGTATCCCTCGTGGCTGATAATTGCTTATGTTGCAGGTTTATCTATGATAGTTTTACCATGTACACTTCCACTTGTATTCATAATTGTTCCACTCAGTATGGGAAAAGGTTACAAAAAAGGCCTTTTTATGGCAATGTTGTTTGGTGCTGGCCTAACAATTACGATTACAGCTTATGGATTAGGGGTTTCAGCTCTTGGAAAAACTGCATCAATAGATCAAGTTTCAGTTTTCATGTTTTTGATTGCAGGCATTGCCGCACTTCTTTTTGGATTATCACAGCTCAAGCTCATTAATCTAAGAATGCCATCTTATTCTGGAACGCCAAAATTTATTCAAAATCGTAAAGACTATTCAAAATCATTTTTGATGGGAATTTTATTAGGCAATGCAGGAGTTGGTTGTCCTAATCCCTTGTTTTACTGGCTTTTAATCTACATTGCAGGAACAGGAAGTTTAGAAATTGGTGCAACACTTGGTGCTGTTCACGGTGTAGGAAGAGCAATACCCTTGATTTTGCTATCGGCTCTTGCAATTTTGGGAATTAATGCAACAAAAAGTATTGCAACAAATAGAATAAAAATTGAAAAAATTACTGGATGGATGTTAATTATGATTGGTGCATTTTTGATTATAAATGGACTTCCTGGAGGACATGAATGGTATGAAGAAACTTTTATTCACAAAGGATGGAATGAGCTTGTGGCACTAACACCATTACCTGCAGAATTTGAGATGGAAGAACACGAACATGAACATGACGAAGAAACTTCTAAAGACTATATTCCAATTCTTCTTGTTGCATTGATTGCTATTCCAATTATATGGTATTCAGTCCATAGAAAAAGAGAGGTAACAGTACAATGAAGGATCCAGTTTGTGGAATGGATATTGGAGAAAAAGGAGAATCTATAACTCACAATGGAAAGGAATACAGATTTTGCTGTGCCAGCTGTAGATGGGCTTTTGAAAAAAATCCAAAACAATTCATTGAAAAAGAATTATGAAAGTTGAGGTTCTCACAACTCCTGATTGCTCAAACTGCAGTATTTTAGAGAAAATGCTAGATGAAATGGGAGTTTCTTATGATGTAATAGATGTAACTGAAAAACCTGAATATCTTAAAAAATATCCAATCTTCACAGCACCTGGACTCGTAGTTAACGAAAAATTAGCTTTTACAGGAATACCAAACAAAAAAGAGCTTGCCACAAAATTAGAATCTACTGGTTAAGATTTACCCGTGAGTGAATGTGACATTCACAGGTACAACCTTTTACACACTCCATTCTTAGACAGTCTTCACAAATCTTATACTTGAAAGGCCGACTCAAGCTTATCGTAATCCCTTTTTCAAAATTTCATCAATCAGCTGAGACAGACTAACCGAACGAGTTGTTTTTTGGATCTTTGATGCCTGTTTCATTCTTAGTTTTTTGAGCAGATCCGAATCAATTGTTACAGTAATTCTTTGTTTTACCATATGATGAGATGAGTGCAATATCATATAATGAGATGGTAAACATTGTAGTGATTTGTAATACATTTATGAATGCAAATTTCTAACCCATTTTGTGAAAACTGAAGTTGGTAGCTTTCGATTAGACAAAGATGTAATGAGCAAGCTAAAAAAAGAGGCAAAAAATGAAAACATATCCTTGAATTCTTTGGTAAACAAAGTGCTAGATAGGCATGTAGGATGGTATTCTGCAGTAGGAATGTTAGGATTAGTTCCTATTAGCCCAAATGCGCTTGCAGATCTGTTCAAAAACATGAGCGAGGACGATATCAAAAAACTTGCAAAAAAACAAGTTCCTTTAATTTCTGAAAATATGCTTTTGTTAAAACATGAAGATACCTTGGAGGGCTATTTGAACTTGGTAAAAGAATACTTTACAATGTGTGGCTTTCCTCTCACAGTTCGAGAAAAAAATGGTAACATCACCTTTACAATTCAACATTCCATAGGGAAAAAATACTCTCTTTATGTAGAAGAGATAATGAGGGGAAGAATCGAGAACCTAACTAAAGACAGAGCAGAAATAAGTAGTACAACAAATACGATAACATTTTCTGTAAAAGAGTAATTAGATTTAAAATCCTCTAAGCCCTTTTGGTCTAATTACTTCTGGATGCTTCTTCATCCAAGAAATTTTTTCTAGCATTGAATCTTTGTCTTGAGGAAAAGTTCCTTTAACTGTGTAAGCATTAGAACCATGATTCGCTCTAAAAATTATTTCATTTTTGGCATTAATGTTGGCTACCAAGTTTTCCAGCTCATCAATTGCTTCAGAATCTGTTATGGGCACAAAGGGTTCACCAAACTTTGTCATAAATTCGTCTTTTACTCCAGGTTCAATAATTAATGTCAGAGCAGCAGAATAATGTGGAGAAACGGCACTAAGAACCTCTGCTGTTCCACGGATGTGTTCTTTTGTGTATGTCTTTCCACCTAATCCAAGAATCACCATACACGAAAGAATGTATCCTGTATCAATGGCTTTGCGACAAGCTCTGATAATGGTTTGTGAGGTAGCACCTTTTGTTACTTTTTTTAAGATAATATCAGAGCCACTCTCTATTCCCAAATACAGCATATCTAGTCCTGCTTCGTGCATTTTTTTTAATTCCTCTGGAGTTTTTTTGAGAAGATTCATTGGCATTGCATAGCATGAAATTCGTTCAAGATTTGGAAATTTCTCATAAAGATATTTTACAATTTTAATCATGTAATCTGTTTGAAGGTTTAGCGCATCACCATCTGCAAGAAAAATTTTCTTAGTATCAGGCATTTGTTTTGCAGCCATATCAAATTCCATTTTAATTTCCTCCCAAGGTCTTTCAGAGTATTCTTTTGAACGATACATGTCACAGAATGAACATTCATTGAAAGAACAACCAAGTGTCACTTGGAATATTGTTGATTTTGCCTCCGAAGGTGGCCTATACAATGGATAGTCGTAATTTAGCATCATAATACACTTAGAATAAAATCCAATTTATCATTTTTTGCTTCAAATTGCTAATTTTTCAAAAACTCCTTAAATCCCCTATCTGGAATAATTTCTTGATGGCAGAATCAAATAAAGAACTTGTTCCAAAATTTTTTGACCGAACATCAGAATCTTACGATAAAATTGTTAGTAGAGCTACTTTAGGAAAGGACAGCTATTGGAAAAAAGAAATACTCAAGAAGATTCCCAAATGTGATTCAATATTAGATCTTGCTTGTGGAACTGGAATTCTAACACAACAAATTGCACAAAAAATTCCCGATGCAAAAATAGTTGGAGTTGATGTTACTGCAAGCTATCTTGAAATTGCAAAAAAAAAGTTAGCTAGTAATCCAAACATAACATTCGTTCACCAAGATGCAGAAAAAATAAATCTAAACACCAAGTTTGATTGTATTACCTCATCCTACATTCCAAAATACTGTACAGCAGAAATTCTTGTAAAAACTTCCCTGAACCACCTAAAACCTGGAGGAAAAATAATTCTTCATGATTTTACTTATCCTAAAAATATACTTGTAAGAAAAATTTGGAATCTGTTTTTTGTCATTCTAAATAGACTCGGAAAGTATGCCCCTGATTGGAAGGAAGTATTTATTGAAATTCCAAAATTGATTAGATCGTCTAACTGGGTAGAAGAATATGAAACATCTATGAGAAAAAATGGCCTAATTGTTGAAAGGCAATCATTGTCATGGGGCACATCAGCTATTCTTACAGGCAGTAATGTAGTCTAGTCTAATTTCTTCAAAAATTTCAAACCATACTGAGTTGTTGTTAATAATTTGGTAATTCCTAGTTACCTTATTACCATTAGGATCAAAGTCAAGTGATATTACTTTTCGTTCTGTAGTAATGTTATTTCTTGAAAGAATTGTTCCGATTCCATCTTTTTTTCTTAACAACTCTGATGTAATATTATTTGGAATAATTTCTGAATCAAAAATTGTACTTGCTCGAATCAACGGAAATTCTTTTGCAGTAATTACTATTTTTCTTAAAAAATTAGAACCTGATGTCTGATTTTGCTCAACAATTTCTAATTGTATATCACAACCAAGTGAATTTTTGAGAATGTTTTCTACTTGTCCTACTGGAGCATCCAAGATACTTTTGAGAAGTGGATCAAGAGTTACTACCATATATTGATTATTTTTTTAATTTAATTAAAGATGTCTTAACAAAATGAATACAGCTGTTGCAGAAATTACGCCTATACTAACCACCTTCAATACAATTTCTTTTTTGTATATTAGCGAAAATTCAGCTGACTGTCTTTTGAGTTCTTTATACTTGCTGGAGGTTTTTATCAAAATATAACTCAAAATTGCTGCCGTTGCAGCCATACCAATAGTTTCTATGGTTATTGAATTTGTTTGAATGGCAGTTCCTGCAAGAACTGGTAGTATTCCCCATGAGAATACAAATGAGGCATTATTGTGTAATTTTCCTCCAAACAATTCCAAGTTGTATGCTAAAAGGAAAAAAGTTTCTGCAATGCCAATTGGAATTAGGAGTGGTGAATCCAAAAAGGCATAGTATAACCCAATTACAAAAGCTCCACCTAAAGAAAGCAGCGAAACAAACCATAACCGCTTTTTTGAAAGAAAACCCCAAGGTTTTGTCTTACTTCCTATTGCATCAAGACAATGAGCTGATATCCCAAGTGCAAAAAAATAAAGTAAACAAATAGCAATCAGTCTTTCCCAAGTAAAGTCAACTACAAGAGAACCCCATACGGCAAAAGCTACTACCATCCCCGTGTAAGGTAAAAATAAAATTCCAACTCCTACTCGAAAATTTCTTGTACCAAATTTTGGCACAAACCATTCCGATATACGATCCTTTTGCACCTATTTCTAATGGAATTCCTTACTTAAATTATAGAACGTTAGTCTTTACGGGATTTTACATATACTTTTTAGTATATTGAAAGAGCAAAAACTATCATCTTATGGCAAACGATCCAGAAGCTAAACGACTTTTATGGTTTGTATTTGCCGGTACACGAGGGGGATTAAACAGAATGAAATTAATTTTAGCTCTTAAAAATCAACCACTTAATGCTAATCAGCTTGCAAAGGAATTAGGTCTTGATTACAAAGCAATCCAGCATCACATCAAAGTACTTGAAAAAAACAATCTCGTGACAAAAGCTGGAGAAAAGTATGGCGTGACCTTTTTTGTTTCCACATTTTTAGAAGTAAACATGGAGAGCTTTGATGAAATTGTTAGTAAATTGGATAAAAGTAAATAAGTCGTATAGAGGTGCTGAATTCTAAATGGAACCTACTGCAGCAATTTTATCTGGATTTGCCATTGCAAACATGGTTCTACTTGGAATTCTTATGTTCTGTTTTGCAAAAATTTATGCTAAAACAAAAGCACAGCTTCCAATAGGAATGATTGTCTTTGCTGGGATGTTATTTTTACACAACATCATAAGCGCTTTTGCATATTTTTCAATGGAACAAATATTTTCTCATGAAGTATTTCCATACATGCTAGGAATAACTATAGCAGAACTAGGTGCAATTGTAGTTCTTTTGAAAATTACCTTAGATTAAACAATTCATTGCAAATATTTTAAACTAAACAAATCAACCAAATTAGTATGGCAGTTAGCATATACGTTGATGGTGCAGGAGGGCCAAATTCTGGTTATGGATATTATGTCAAAGAAACTGGAGAATCATTTTATGAAAAAAAGCCTGATATTACAAACAATCAGGCAGAGTATCTTGGAATGATATCTGCTCTAAAAAAATTTGTTGAATCAAATGATGACATTACAATTTACAGTGATTCAAAAAATACTGTATCCCAACTAAATCATGAATTTGCAATAAATAATGAACAATTGCGCATCTTGGCTAGAGAAGCTTGGGAATTGATTGCAAAGAATTCTAAAATAAAGTTGGTATGGATTCCAAGAAAAGAAAATCTAGCCGGAAAAATGCTTGGAAGCTAAAAGAGTATTTGCCATTTCATGAATAGCTTTATTATGGAAATTACTGTGATCAAAATTCGTAAATATGGCTGAATCAGTTTTTCTTTCTCCAAAATCTATTGCAGTAATTGGAGCATCTGACAAGAGAGGTAGTGTCGGCCGTGCCATTACATCAAATATTATAAACGGATTTACAGGAACGGTTTTTCCCATAAGTCCAACAAGAGATACTGTATTCTACAAAAAAGCATTCAAGAGTGTTTTAGATGTACCAGAACCAATTGATTTAGCTGTAGTTATTACTAAAAACACAATTGTTCCCCAAGTACTAGAAGAGTGCGGTAAGAAAAAAATCAAAGGAGTAATTGTAATTACTGCTGGTTTTAAGGAAGTAGACGAGGAAGGAAAGAAATTAGAACAAAAACTAAAAGATATTGCAAAACAATACCAGCTTAAGATAATTGGACCTAATTGTCTTGGAGTGATGAATCTTGATCCAAAAACAATGATGAATGCAACATTTCTCAAAATTACTCCAAAGTCTGGCGAAATTGCACTAATTTCACAAAGTGGTGCTATCTGTGCAGCATTGGTAGAAGATGCAAGTGCTCAAGGGATTGGATTTTCTGCTGTAGTTAGTATGGGTAACAAAGCTGACCAAAATGAAATTGATGTACTTGAGATGCTTGCAGACCACGACCAAACCAAGGTAATTGTAATGTATTTAGAGGATATGGGAGATGGACAAAGGTTTCTAAATATTTGCCAGGACATTACTCGAAACAAAAGAAAACCAGTCTTGGTTTTAAAATCAGGACGCAGTCCAGAAGGTGCAAAAGCTGCAATGTCTCATACTGGAGCATTAATGGGCTCTGATGAAATTTACGAAGCTCTTCTAAAACAATCTGGTGCTATCCGAGTTGATACTATGGAAGAATTATTTGATTATGCAACAGCATTTTCAAAACAACCACTTCCACTCAATGGTGATTTAGTTATTGTTTCTAACGCAGGGGGACCTGCAATAATTTCAACAGATGCATGTTCCAGAGATGGAATCAAAATGGCAAAAATTGAAGACATTAGACAAAAGATTGATGCAGTTATTCCTCCTTGGGGTAGCTCACGAAATCCAGTTGATATTGTAGGAGATGCAGATTTTAACCGATTTAATGACGTTCTTGAAAATGTGTTGAGTCACAAAGATGTAGGAACAGTAATTACAATGTGTACACCATCTGCAACTCTTGATTATAATAAACTAGCAGAAGTTATTGTGAAAATGTCTAAGAAACACAAAAAGACAATGCTTGCAAGTTTGATGGGTCTTGATGAGGGAATAAAGAACAGGGAAATTATGGCAGATGGTGATGTTCCATACTATACCTACGCTGAGGGTGCGATAAGGACGCTCAAAGCGATGTTGAAATTCGTAGATTGGATTAACACACCAGAAGGCAAAATCACAAAATTTGAGGTTGATAAAGACAAGGTCAAAGAAATTTTTGACAGCGTCAAAAAAGAAGGTCGAACTAGTCTTCTTGAAGAAGAAGGACTGCAAATTTTGCAAATCTATGGTTTCCCACTTCCAAAAAGCACTTTAGCAAAAACCGAAAGTGATGCAGTAAAGACTGCAAAAGAAATTGGTTATCCAGTTGTAATGAAAATTGCATCACCACAAATCATTCACAAATCAGATGCAGGCGGAGTAAAAGTTGGATTATCAAATGACAAAGAAGTTGAAAATGCCTTTAAGGAAATTGTAGAGAATGCAAAAAAGTACGACAAAAATGCTGTCATCAAAGGAGTTCTAGTTGTTGAAATGGTAAAGGGTGGCAAAGAGATGATCATTGGATCAAAGCTTGAACCAGGCTTTGGGCCTGTCATAATGCTTGGAATGGGGGGAATCTATGTTGAAATTCTCAAAGATGTTACATTCCGACTTGCTCCAGTAACAGAAAGAGAAGCTGATGATATGATTTCTTCAATCAAGACACAAAAGTTATTGAAAGGAGTTCGAGGAGAAAAACCATCCGATATCAAAAAATTGTCTGATTGCATTCAACGCTTGTCACAACTTGTAACTGATTTTAAGGAAATCAAAGAACTGGACATGAATCCAGTATTGGTAATGGAAGAAGGCAAAGGATGCAAGATCCTTGATGTCAGAATAGGGATTTAATTCTCTAGATTTCATATTTCATACCTAGAAAAAATTTAGAATATTTATACAACTTCGGATAAAAAATTGTCATGCCTATCAGGACCGGAGATGAATACATTGAAAGTCTTCGTGGAAGAGATCTTACGATTTACCTATTTGGAGAAAAGGTAAAAGATCCAGTAGATCATCCTATGATTCGTCCTTCGATTAATGCAGTAGCTGAAACATATGATTTAGCTGTCAGAGAAGAAGAGCTAGCAACAGCACAGTCTTCTATTACTGGACAGAGAGTTAACAGATTCTTGCATATTGCAGAAAGTGCTCAAGACCTTGTTTTACAAAATAAAATGCAAAGAAAAATGGGACAAAACACAGGAACTTGTTTTCAGCGTTGTGTGGGAATGGATGCAATTAACTCGCTTCATTCAGTTACATATGAGATTGATGAAAAACATGGGACAAATTATCACCAACGTTTACTTGATTTTATCAAAATGATACAAAAAGAAAACTATGTGATTGGCGGTGCAATGACTGATCCTAAAGGCGATAGAAGTAAGGGTCCATCAGAACAAATTGATCCTGATATGTTTCTACGTGTTGTTAAAAAAGATGACAAAGGTGTTACAATCAAAGGTGCAAAGGCACATCAAACAGGATGCATCAACTCTCATTGGATAATCGTTATGCCAACTTTGAGACTGACTGAAAATGACAAAGACTATGCAATAGTTGGCGCTGTACCTGCTGACGTAAAAGGAATTACCTACATTTACGGACGACAGTCTTGTGATACTCGAAGCATGGAAGAAGGAGACATTGATTCTGGAAATGCAAAGTATTCAGGACAAGAGGCAATGATGATTTTTGATGATGTGTTTATTCCTTGGGATAAAGTGTTTATGTATGGAGAATACGAATTTTCAGCAATGCTAATTGAACGATTCACATGTTATCATAGACGAAGCTATGTTTGCAAAACCGGTCTAGGCGATGTTTTGATTGGTGCAGCTTCTGCAATAGCTGACTACAACGGAATACCACATGTTTCTCATATCAAAGATAAACTAGTTGAAATGACTCATCTAAATGAATCAATCTTTGCTGCAGGACTAGCTTCCTCTTACCAATCACACAAGCTGAAATCTGGAGTATGGTTAAACGATGACATGCTTGCACAAGTATGTAAACATAACGTAACACGATTCCCATATGAAATTGGAAGACTTGCACAGGATATTGCTGGAGGACTAATGGTTACTATGCCCTCTGAACAAGATTTTAAAAATCCAGAAACAGGTCCAATGTTAAATAAATACCTAGCAGGAAGAAAAGGTGTCGATGTAGAAAATAGAATGAGAGTTTTACGATTAATTGAGAACATGACTATGGGTAGAAACGCAGTAGGTTATCTGACAGAATCAATGCATGGAGCAGGTTCTCCACAAGCACAACGAATACAAATTGCCCGTCAAATGCAACTAGGTTACAAAAGAAAATTAGCCAAACATCTGGCAGGTGTTAAAGAAGCAGACGAAGAACTAAACGAGCCATCTGATTATTTCAAACGAGTTTTCAAGATTAACATGCAAGAAAACTAATTTTTCTAAAATCACAAAAATTATTCTGGAGTTTTTTTCTCATCTGAATCTATATTTGATGTATCCGTATCCTTGACGTTTTGAGTATTGTCTAATTCTGGAGGTTTTTTTTCTGGTTCAACATATTCCTTATCTTGTGGTATTTTATCGAGTTCACCAAAACTTACTGGATTTTCATTCATTGAATTTTCATTGGATGATTTAAAATCAAAGGTAGAAGCAATCTCTTTTTCCTTTTTACTCTTTGCAACCTGTTTGATAATCATTATTCCAATAATTATCGCAATTATTACGTAATTGATTGGAGGAGTCAGGATTCTTGTGACATATCCTACTTGAGGAATTACAGTATAAACTTCGCCAATATACTCTTCTTCAGTAATTGGAAAGTCAGTTCCAGGAATTGAAGCAGGATTTGCATCTCCTTTGGTTCGGATAGTTCTGGGATCTTCATCAATAATCGCTACAACTCTGTGAACTATGACCCTATCGTGATCAGCCGGCCGATTAAAAACAATAATGTCTCCTACATCTATTTGTTGAAATGGGATGTTTCCTTGTATAACTAATACATCGTAAACCTGTAATTCTGGAATCATACTACCACTAGATACAACATAAAACGGATTTTCTGTTCCAAAAACAACTCGTAATCCCATCCAAATTATTGCAACACCAATAACTATTATGAGGATATCCTTAATCCAGCCTCTTTTTAATTGACTTATTACCATTTTACGTTTTGTCCATTTACCTCATAAGATAAATCTTGCTTGTTTTCTACCTTCTAAATTTTGGTTCCACAGCTTTCACAAAATTTCGAACCAATGTTGTTATCAAATCCACAATTTGGACACTTAGGAGCTGACTGAATTCCTCCTGATGCAGTGTCTTGTGTTTCTCCAAGAAGAATAATCTCACCAATTTTTTTAATTTGATTCCATTTTATTGCAATCTCACTTGCATCTATTTTTGTAATTACTAAAACTACTGTTTGGGTAGAATCTACTCCAACTTGTTTTACAGTACCAATTTTTTTTGCGTTGGCATCATAAACTGACATTCCTGCAATGGAATTAAAAGAAGAACCTAGTTGTTGAGGTTCATACGGAATATTTTCTGGCATTGGAGGTGGTGTCATGCTTGGAACATTAAAGTCTGGTACTGTAACAGTTGTACTTGCTGGAGTAAATGGTTCTGGTGCAGGTTCACTAGGTGGTACAAGTGGGTTTGCAATTCCAACGTCTATTTTTTCATCAGGTTTTTTGAATTCCCGGTATTCCGCAAGAACCGCTCCACATGTAGTGCATAGATACTGTCCTTTTTCAACAAGAATCAAGTTTTCAGCTACTTCTTCGTTGGGGTTTTCATATTGAATTTTAGGAGAACCTTCGTAATCTTTTTCACAAGTATTGCAATAAAATTTTGAAATTTTTTCTGTTATAATTCTCCCAACAGGAGCTAAAAATAAATCTGGACCACCCAAATTTCCTTTCCTTTGCAGCTCTTCGTTGATAGTGGCCATTATGTAGCCGCCTGAACCTCTTAATTTCTTAATTCTTTCCTCGGAGCTCACAGTTGTGATTTACCAAAAAGGTCATTTAAGTATATATTGATGTTTTTTATGACCGAGTATTTTTTTTGGCTTGAAATTTGTTTTCATCTTAAAATCTGTAAGGAATTTCTGAGATCATCGTACATGTACTAACATATTTAGGGATGATTCATGAAAACAATGATTGGTCAGTATGGCAGTAAAGACAGTTTCTGATAAGAAAAGTTGGGAAACTGATGTGATTTCATCTCCAATGCCAGTCTTTGTTGATTTTTGGGCAGAGTGGTGTGGACCATGCAGGATGGTCAGTCCCGTAGTTGAAGAATTATCAAATGAATACGATGGCAAAGTAAGTTTCGTAAAGGTAAATGTAGATGAAGCTAATGAGCTAGCATCAAAATACAATGTTTTTAGCATTCCAACTTTGGCAGTATTTAACAAAGGAGAAATTGTTGCCCAGCAAGTAGGAGCCGCTTCCAAAGAATCCTACAAAAACATGATAGATAAAGCTCTAGAAAAAGTCTAAGCGATTTTGGAACTAAAATAATTAATAATCGAAAAATCCACCTAAAACTACATGTCATTAGGAGAAATTGATACATTAAATCTTCTTACAGATAAATTAAATGTGCTGTTTGAAGAGTCACAGAGTTATTATGAAACATTTCTTGATGCAAACAATCTTTACAAAAATGGTAAGCTAAACGATAAAGAATTTTTTCAAAAGCTGGGAGATTATGTTGTCGCATATTCAGCTTTATTGTTTTTATCAATCAAAGTAACTTTTGAATTAAAAAAAGCATTTGACAGAGTATCAGGTGGTTCTGCACCTGGTATGACTCAATCTCCGGGTTTAATGCCAGGAATGGGTACACCAGGAATGATGGGTGGAATGGGAATGCCTCCACCTGCAGCTCGTGTTGGTTCACAACAACAACCAGCAGGTGTACCGCCTTCTGTTGTATCTGCAAAAGAATCATTTGGTAATATTGAAACGTTACCATCTCCTGATCCTTCATTGATGTCAAGACCATTAGGAACAGGTAAACATTGTACTGCATGTGGAGGAGAATTACGACCCAATGCAATGTTTTGTACAAAATGTGGAAATAAAGTCTAAAAAACTTTAATCCTGAGTTGAACCGCAATCAGTACAAAATTTTGCACTAGATGAAATTTTTGAGCCACATTGCGAACAAAATTTTATATCAGAACCAGCATCAGTTTGAGGACTTCCATACATTCCTGAAACTCTAATAGCACCGGTTGGTTCGAATTTTTCATCATCAATTATCTGAACTGGTTGAAAGTCTTTTTCTTCAATAAATGTCATGATTCTAGGAACGCTTTGTTCTTTTTTTTGTGGATCTGGAACCATATCTCCTAACCAAAATGAATAGCGCGTTAATGTCAAATCAGGAGTCGAGAATGCAAGAGTGTGGGTTGCCATGTAATCTTGAGAGGCTTGCTTTGCATTGAAAACTTTCATTGAACTCAGTATTCTGAGTTTATGTATAATGGTTTCTAGGTGGTGGACCGGGAGGGAATTGAACCCTCGACATCCGCGTTGCGAACGCGGCATTATACCACTAAACCA
>JADNRU010000029.1 GCA_016276965.1 Nitrosopumilales archaeon
CCCTTACCTGTAATGCCAGCATATTGTACTAAATCAGCATTAATGAAATATACTCCTTCTGATACTACTTGTTCAAATTGAACTGCGGGAAATGGAGGACGTATTTTCTCTACTCCATCTAACATACTGAGTTTTTGTATATTTTCTACATCTAAGATCATTTGAACTAGTTTTTCGTTTCTGACTGTAACTTTTCCAATTGAATTTAATTGATCTAAGATTTCTGGGTTAAGACTTGATAGCTTGATTGCAAGATTCGTTTTACCGTTTTTAAATTCAAGTCCAAGCTTTTTAGCTACATTTTTTGGCTCGGAGCTTTTTGAAAGCTTTGATATCTTTGAATCTATTTTATTTTTTGTAATTTTTTCATTCTTTGTCATCTCCATGATTGTTTTTAATTTTGTTAGTTTTAGATCATTTTTTAGTTCCTTTTTGAGTTGTTTGTCATATCCATAATTTTCTTTGAGATCTTTAAGAAGATCTTGGAATTCTTTTTGCATCTCCTTAAGTTTCTCTTTTAATTGAGGATCATTTTTGAATCCTTTAAGACCAGCTACTGCATTAAGATCATTTAGAATTTTGCGCTTTTTGTTTAACTCAGTTGTTTTGATTTGTTTTTCTTGTTTTTCCTTTTTAATTTTATCCTCTTTATGATTGTCAGGATGACATCCTACAAGTTCAAGAGTATCACCATGAGCTAAATGTGCTGCAACTGCGGGCATACCAATTTCTATAATGTGTTGATTAGCTGGATTTCCTGGTGGGATATGACAAACTAAAACTTTGGGAGGAGGGGCTGCTTGAGCTGCTTCTACATTGGAAACTGCCCAAGTAAGTAAAATAACTGATAATAATACTGCCGTTCCTTTACTGTATTTAGCTGAAGTTGCCATTTACCTAAGAACCCTATGGTAGCGAAATTAATGATGTTGTGTTTGTAATGAACTACAAACTTTTTCTTATATCGCAAAACCACGAACAAAAAACGGGTAAATGAGTCAATTGAATGATTTCCTTAGTGTGTCTAGAAGAGATTACTATATAACCGACCTAGGAGGCCAAATTTGAAAATTAGGACCAAACTATCCTTTGAGGCAATTCTACTAATTGGTTTGGTGGGAATGGTTTCGTTAATTGGAGTTCTTAATACCAATCAAGTGAAAGAAAGTTTTCTTGAACTTAGCAATGAAACCATGCCTGTTTTGGATTCTCTAAAAGACATGAGGTGGGCTGCTGCTTGGGTTACTGAAAGTACGACTCAAATTTTGTTGTTAGAAGAATCATTTGATAATCATCCTGAAGTTATGAGTCAAAATGTTGAAGAACAAATTGAAGAGGAATTATTTGAATTAGAAAATGCTAAAGCACTATTCACTAAAGCATTTACAGAATATTCAATCCTAATTGAAAATTATCCTGAAACCAATCGATATGATAAAACTATTGCCAAAGAGTGGAATGATTTGATTATGATTTCTAGTAAGATGATTTCCATGAAAAGTAGGGGAGCAGCCATAGAAGATATTGTTGACATAAAAGAACAATTTGACAATAGCGAGCACAGTGTCAATCAAGTAATTCATTTGGCCATTGAATATACAGAACCACAAGTTTCCAGTGGACAAGATGGAGTGGAATCAATTGTAAACAATACCACCACAACAATCCTTGTAGCATTAAATATTTTCATTATATCAGCCTTGAGTATACGATATTTTGTAATGAGATCAATTTCAAATCCATTGTCAAAAATTAGAAAAACTGCAACAGAAATTGCTAATGGAAATTTTGTTAAATCAAAAATTAAAGGAAATGATGAGATTACAGAGCTAGGACAAGATATTGATAAAATGTCAGATGATTTGAAAGAACTCAACAAAGAAATGATTAGCTCTGAGCGACTCTCTTCAATAGGAAGTTTGGCTAGTCGATTAGCACACGATCTAAGAAACCCACTTTCAGTAATCAAAAACGCTACAGAAATATTGAATTTAAGATTAAACCCCAACATGGATGAAAAAGTTGATCATCAATTAGCTATGGTAGGCAGAGCCATTTCTAGGATGTCACACCAAATCGAAGATGTGCTAGATTTCGTAAACGTGGCAGATTTGAAATTAGAATCAAGCTCCGTAATTACCATTATAGAATCTGCAGTACTAAACACAGTTGTTCCAAAGCAAATTAAAGTCAACTTACCCAAAAATTCAATCACAGTCATTTGCGACCCATATAGGTTAGAAGTGGTTTTGAGTAACTTGGTAAAAAATGCAAGTCAAGCAATAGAGGGAAATGGAGAAATTAATATTCGAATAATTGACAAAAAAGATGATATCCTTATTGAAATTGAAGATTCTGGGCAGGGAATCCCAGAATCAGAATTGCCCAAAATCTTTGAGCCTCTCTTTACAACAAAACAATCAGGTACAGGATTGGGTTTGGCTAGCTGTAAAAGCATAGTTGAACGACATCATGGAGCCATAACTGTTAGAAATAATCCTACAGTGTTCACAATTCATTTACCCAAAAATCCATCACGTGTAATTCATACCAGAAAATATATGGAAAAATCCTTACTTAGTGAGTAAATTTCCAAAAAAAGTTCGTTCGATCTATTCACACACTGGTAAAAATGGATTAAAATTATGATTAGTGTGATATGGAAACCTTAGAAACGGTTCTACCCGACGAACAGGATGCAACGCCCCTTTTAGAAGATTTTGGTTTAGCTGATGATGAAGCAAAAATGTACCTAGGGTTATTGAGAATGGGTACTGGAAAGGTAAGTGAAATTAGTCATTTTACAAATACTGACAGGGTTAAAGGATACAAAATTCTTGAGAATTTAAAAAACTTGGGTTTTGTAACATCAACTCTATCTTCTCCAATTTTGTTTTCGGCAAATGATCCAAAAGTTGTTTTTGAGGACATATTAAAAAAGAGAAAATCAAAAATTGATAGATTAGAAAAAAACCAACCTCGATTAATTGAAATTTTAGATAGACTCAAAGGCAGTAAGGAGGATTCTAATCTTCCAAAGCTGACAGTAATATCAGGTAGAGATAACATTTATGATCAAATTAAGAAGATGATTGATGAAAGTAAAGATGAAATGTATTTAGTAACATCAACTGCAGACCTCATCAGAATGTATTATACTGATATTCCCGCTTCTTTGAAAAAAGCAAAAAAGAGAAATGTCTTGGTTAAACTAATTACAGAAATTGACGCAACTACAAAAACTGATTGTGTGAAAAATTTAGGGTTAAATGAATTTAAGGTTTCAAAACTTCCATCTCAAGGACGAATCGTTTGTAATTCATTACAAATTATAATGTCTGGGTATACTGCAAAAACATCAAGAATTCATGCTAGAGATGATTCTGCTCTAATTACTAATTCAGAAGAAATTAGTGGAAATATGCAAAGCTTGTGTCGATTCATGTGGAAAATGGGCAAGGAAGTTACAATAGAAAAGAAAAGTTCTGCCTCAGATAGTGCAACTAGAAAAACTCAGATACAGAAAAATGCTACTGCCATAGTAATCGATGACGATGATGATGCAGTTGAATTGTTTTCTGATTATCTAGAAAATAAAGGAGTTAAAGTTGTTGGAAAAGCTAATGACGGAAAAGAAGGTTTTGAGCTTTACAAAAAATTGAAACCAGATGTAGTATTTCTTGATGTTATTATGCCAAAATATGATGGATTTTATACATTAAGTAAAATTCGAGAAATAAATCCTGAAGCTAAAATCATAATGGTTACAGGTGATTTTTCACCAGAAACAAAAAAGAAATTAAAAGAAATGAAAGCAACAGATATCATCTACAAACCATACGATGAAAAGGCCATCGATAAAGTAATTTAAGAATATTAACTCAATTCAGACAAAAATTTGAAAGAATTCATTTTATACTAATAAAATTTTTTATGGATTTTTAGATTCTAGGTTCTGTAGATGAGATGAACTTTTCAATAGCTTTGGATAATTTGGTAATATTGTGGTCTTCTCCTAAAGAGGATAATTCATTTCTAATTGTTTGAATTGCCTTTAGTTCATCAAGATTGTCATGATACTTCTCATCTGCTAATTGTTTGGCTCTAAGATGTTTCCTAACATTTTGGATTTGTTTTTCTTGAACTTTGAATTTGTCTTCTACAGAGACTGCTTGATTTTTTAAATTTTTAAGTTTGGATTTTGTAATTCGGTTTTCTAATAAGAGTTGATTTAAGAAATCACTTATAGTTCCGTCATCAAAATTTTCAATTGAGGAATAATCTAAATCAATTTTTTGTAATTTATGAGATTGTAACATTGAGATTTCTTCTTCAAATTTTTCTTGTAATTTTTTCACTTTATCGATTTGTGCTTGTTGTTTATCTATAGTATAATTAACATATTTTATGTATTGGCCAGTGTTTCCAGCTGCATCTAGAGCATAACGAATTCCTTCCCTTGTAGCTTCATAACTAGTTTTTTTAGGTTTTACTTTATGTCTCTGTTGTTTTTCAAAAGTTATGTATCGGTCTTCAACATCCAGTACATCTTTAATTTCAGTTTTTGGACCCAGTTTAGCAATGTAACTCAGTTCATCTTTAGGAATGACTTCATCAGTACGATTGATGAACTTTCGAGCCAATTAATTTCATTCAAATTTTTTACATAAATGCAAATGTATGTTAAAAATTACAAACAGTCATTTCGAGCATTACCTCAACAGATTATAGTATTGTTAGGTAGAGATAAATTCGCACTAGAGGGTTTTCTATTATGGCTGAAGTTACTGAATACAAGGTGCAGCAAATCATTGACAATGGTCATTTTGTTCAAATGACAGTAGAAGAAAATGTACCTACCGAACCCCTATCACAAAAACAGCTGATAATGGATTCAGTTGCAAAAAAACTAGATCCTGAGATGAGGGAGCAAGTTACCCCATTATTAGAAGCAATTCTACAAGGACAGCCAACCATTAAAATCAAAAGCTACCAACATACCTCAATTACAATAGCAATGCCAAAAAATCGATATGAACGCATGGGCAGACCGCAGGTTGGAGATACCTTACAAATCAACATTAGTAAAAGTTCCTAGAGATGTTTTTCTATTTCAGAAATTGATTCTAATGGTAAAGAGCAAGTAAAATCTTTACATACATAAACTGTAGTTTTTTTATCGTTGAATTCTTTGCCTTTGAAAAAAGGATATTCTGATAGTTTTTTTATTTGATTTTCATCATTTATTAAAACTAAAATTGACTCTGGGAGGAATTTTCTTAATAATGAGTTACAAAGCTCAGTGTTTTTTGAATTCATGATAGTGATTTCAATAGGTTTTTGCAAATACATGTAAACAATGTTTAGCAAGTGTCCAAATCCAAAGGGGTTTTGAGCAGCTAAATTGGCTTGTGATTCTAATATTTTCAAAGAAATATCAAAAAATTTCTTCTCTTGTGTAAGATGATACAAACGCAAGAGTGCCCCTGCTGCAACAGAATTTCCTGAGGGAAGAGAAAGGTCATAATTGCTTTTTGGTCTTATAATCAGTTTTTCATGATTATCTGCAGTCATAAAAAAAGTATTGTGCTCTGAATCCCAAAAGTGTTCAATCAGATAATTTCCAAGAGTTATTGCCAATTTAAGATATTTTGGATGTGGATTAATTTCAAAAACATCAATTAACGAATCAATAAAAAATGCATAATCTTCTAAATAGGCTTTGATTTTTGCTTGTCCATTCTTATAGGAACGTAAAAGTTCATTATTTTTTATGAGATTTTTTTCTATAAAGGCAATGCAATTTTCTGCAGCATTTAAAAAAGATTTTTCATTGGAAATTCTGAATCCTTTAGCAAATGCAGATATCATTAATGCATTCCAAGAAGTTAATATTTTGTCATCTAATCCGGGATGAATTCTGCTAGAACGAAAATCAAGAAGTTTTTTTCTACACGAATCTAGTATTTTTTTTACTTCATCTTCTGTTTTTCCTATTTTAAATGCCACCGAAGAAATATTGATATCATTAAACAGAATGTTGTTTCCTTCAAAATTACCCCCATCAGTTACAGCATAATAAAGGCAGAATACTTCTGTATCTTCCCCTAAGATGTCTTGAATTTCATTTTTTTTCCAAACGTAATATTTCCCCTCTTCGCCTTCTGAATCTGCATCTTGTGAAGAAAAAAATCCCCCCTCTTTTGAAGTCATTTCTCTGAGAACATAGTTTAGTGTTTTTTTTAGCACATCTAGATAAAAGGAATCTTTTGTAATTTGGTATGCTTCTGCATACACTACAGGAATCAAAGCATTGTCGTAAAGCATTTTTTCAAAATGAGGTAGCAACCACCTTGTGTCAGTAGAATATCTATGAAATCCTCCACCAAGTTGGTCAAACATTCCGCCTTGGGCCATTTTTTTTAATGTCTTTAGAACAAACTCTTTAAATTTTTCAATTCTTGAAAGTTGTGAATAGCGAAGCATGAAGGAAAGATTTGCTGAATTTGGAAACTTTGGTGCAGCCCCAAAACCACCATGTATAGGATCTGTAAATTGAAGTAAGTTAACTGCAGCTTCATCCAAAATTGATTTTTCAAGTTTTGTCGATTCGTTTACGGTTTCAGTATTTTTTAAATTTGTGAGAAAATTTTCTGCAGTTTTTTGGATGTCTTGAGGTTTTTCTTTCCAAGACTGCGATAATTTCCGAAGCAAGCTTCCAAAACCAGGTCGTCCATAAGAATCCAAGATTGGAAAATATGTTCCAACGTAGAAGGGGTTTTGATCTGGAGTTAAAAAGACACTAAGAGGCCATCCACCTTGTCCAGTTACTATTTGACAAACCTTTTGATAAATATCATCGATATCAGGTCTTTCTTCACGATCTACTTTGATGTTAACAAAATTTTCATTCATAATTTTGGCAATTTCATAGTTTTCAAATGATTCATGGGCCATGACATGGCACCAATGGCATGAGCTATACCCTATACTCAAAAAGATTGGTTTGTTTTCATCCTTGGCTTTTTTTAAAGCAGTTTCACTCCAAGAATACCATTGTACAGGATTTTTTGCGTGTTGTAAAAGGTATGGACTG
This sequence comes from Nitrosopumilales archaeon, assembly GCA_016276965.1. Taxonomy (GTDB): domain Archaea; phylum Thermoproteota; class Nitrososphaeria; order Nitrososphaerales; family Nitrosopumilaceae; genus CSP1-1. The sequence continues at coordinate 7,097 of JADNRU010000029.1, forward strand.
GTTTCGTGAATAAGACTATTTTCAGTCATTAAAATGATAGGACTGATTATGTATTTGTAGTTAATTGAGGTTAGATTCCTTCTCTTCCTTCCTCAGATTCATAAATTGCCACATTAATTCTTGTTAAAAGTTTCATTTTGGATTTGTGTGCCTTTTTACTGTGGCTGTAATCCTTTTTTTCAACTAAAATTTGAAGCCTCTTTAGTTGAGCTATTGATAATGCCTTCAATCCTTTTTGTGAGACTATTTGTAATAATTTTACTCGCTCACGGTCTTCAGGATTTATTGAATCAGTCATAATGGAAAAAATCCAAAAAAAGGTAAAAGTGTATCTTTTGAATCTGCTGGGAATGTAAAAATATCGTGCATGGAATGTGTGATTATGGTAGAAAAAATGCGTGCAATGGTACTCTCAAAATTAGCTCCTATTGAAACAAAACCACTAAAATTAACAGAAATTGATAGACATGAAATTAAAACTCCAAAGGAGATTTTGATAAAAATTGAGGCATGCGGGGTTTGTCATTCTCAATTACATAGTATTGAGGGAGATTGGAAAGATTTGGGAATCCCCCCTACTTTACCAACCGTTCCAGGCCATGAAGTTGTTGGAAAAGTAGTAGAAGTTGGAAAAGAAGTTACAAAATTTAAGGTAGGAGACAGAGCAGGGATTTCTCCTCTTTTAGAATCCTGTATGAATTGTCAATACTGTAATGAAGGAAAAGAAAACTTGTGTGATTCTATGGAAGTGCTTGGAGAGTCATTGAAAGGAGGTTACTCTGAATATGTAACAGTAAGTGAGGATTTTGCAACTAAAATTCCAGAAGATATGAAACCAGAGTATGCTGCACCACTTTTTTGTGCCGGCATTACAGCTTACAAAGCTGTAAAAGCTAGCGAACCAAAACACGGGAAAAAAGTTGGTATTTTTGGAATAGGCGGAGTGGGACACATGGCAATCCAATTTGCTAAATTAGAAGGTTGTGAGGTTGTTGCTGTTTCAAGAAACCAAATACATCTAGACATAGCAAAAAAATTAGGAGCTTCAAAAACAATTCAATTTGAAAAAGATCAAGAAAAATTTCTTAAAAATTTAAAAGAAAAAGTAGGATTGCTAGATTCTGCAATAGTTTTTGCCCCAGCAGACATTGTAACAGATACTGCGATTAAATCTGTTAAAAAAGGGGGGCTAGTAGTAATTGGTACGGTTGGAAATATTCCAAATTTTGTAGCATTTGAAGAAAAAACTGTTAGAGGAACTTTGATTGGTTCAAGACAAGACATGATAGATGTAGTAAAAATTGCTCAAGAAAAAAATCTTAAGGTAATGTCAAAAACTTATCCTTTAGAACAAGCAAATGAAGTTTTGGAAAAACTCAAAACTTCTGATGTAGAAGCAAGAGCCGTTCTCATTCCTTAATTTTAATGTCTTAAAACGAGAGGAGTCTTATCGATTAGCCAGTTTTTTTGCTTTGATAAACTTCCAAAGCTTTTTTGTCATTTCACTTGGAGTAACCTCTCCTCGTCCGAAAATTTCTTCAACTGTTTCGGTTCTTCCGGAAAAGCTTAACGCGTAACCGCCAAAAGGTTTTTTCTTACCCTTAGTTTTTTGGCTTTTTGATTTTCGGCTTTTTGATTTTCTCGTTTTCCTTCTGGATTTTGATTTTCTTTTTGCCACCAACTTATCTGACATGTTACTTGGTAATTATAATACTTTCAGTTTCAGTCCTTAAATAAAAGGGCGTTTTCTGTTCTTACGTGAATTGTAGAAGGTGCCATCATACAGATCAGGCCCATAAGCATTCTCAAGAAAGCACCTCCCTTTTGAAATTGGGCAGTTGCCAAATACCCAATTGTTCTTGTAAGCAGTATCTTGATGTCATAAAAGAAATTGATGAAGAGTTGTTATGAATAGATAATTCATATTACAACTTGGAAAAAATATCACATATGAAAGAACATCGACCATCAGACCAATTAAAAAAAGATCTTGAAAATCTATTGGCAAGAATTAATGCATTAGAGATATCTGCTCCAGATGAATATCAAAAAGGAATTGTGAAGGTTCTTCGAGCTCTAGTAGAAGGACAAATTCATTCGGTAGACGAATTTGAACATCTGAAAAAAGCAATAGATCTAGTTACGCTTCAGTTATTTGAGGTACAAAAGAAACAAAATTCATGATTTTACCTGAGTGTCGCTAAGACCACATTCTTTACATTTCATCAATACTGTATTTTCTAGTTCCTTTTCTTTTTCCATCTTTGATCCACAACATGGACATTGCATTTTGTACAGTGGTTGTATTAGGTAAATGAACATTATGTGGGATCTTTGAGATTACATATTGGATTGTATCGTGCTATAGTCTTGTTAACAATCTTTTCCCTTTCTTTTTTTTCAGAACCCCACATTGGATAAATAGACAAGTAAAGGTTTTTTTCAGAACCAGCATGGGTTAGCCAACATTTGAATTTGTCATTTTTAGTAAAAAAATCAGCTTCTTTGGTTTTTTCTGAATGCCCCACGTAAATGATTTTAAAAGTGTCTTCTGTCCTTGCAAGCATTACATATACCACCTCCTCCATTGGGGGCCCCCAATCTGATAGTTTTATTGGGCCAAGAAATTCGTAGTGAAGTATTTGGATTGTCATGTATAAAGGAATTATTTGGACTTTATTTTCTTTTTTCGAAAGATCTAGCTATTCAAAGCGTCATGATTGGTCTACCTGTGTGCTGTGCATAATGTACACACAACGGGTTAACAATAAACCGATTATATCGTAAATCAACAAATGAATACAACAACCCTAAAAAATAAAGAACGAAAATCCAATCATCGAGCAGTTGCTCCAGTTATAGCAACCTTGCTGATGGTCGCAATCGCAGTTGTAGGAGGAACTATCATCTTTGTATTCGCACAAGGATTCTTTAGCTCTTCACAAATCAGCGGAACGCCACAAATTGAATCAGTTCAGATCCTAGGTTATGACGCAAGAGCAGTAGCAGAAATGCAGGCACATGATGGAAATCTTATGCTTGCAGACTCTGGTGGAGATACTGATCCAAACAAAGAAGTAGACGAGAGAGTAGCCGTTTATATCACCAATAACAGTGTACAAAAAATTGTTCTTGGTGAGATAAGCTTTGCCGGATACATCTATCAATACATTGATGCATCCTCAACAGGCTTGGGTGCCTTTGGCTCTGCTAACATCCCAATTGGCAACTACACTGTCTTAACAAAAACTCCAGATACCTTATTGGCTCAAGGAGCAGGTGAAATTGCTCCAGGTCAAACTGCAACAATTGTACTGGATCTTGAGAGCGACTTGAAAATTGGACGTGGTTCACAATTCAAGCTGACAACTTCTAACGGCAATGTGTTTGTAGGAACAGTTTCCGTTGGTCAGCAAAGTGGTTAACCCCACCCCCCTTTTTTCCTTTTTATGGAGGCTAGAAAAGAAATGAACACTAACTACATTATTGTTTTGTTTTTGATCGCAATTTTACTTCCAATACATGTTTCTCCTGCGTTAGCTCAAACAATTGGAACAGATTTTTCAAAATATATTGTAAAGTTACAATTGGCTCCATCACATGTTGATACAAAAAACACATCACATTCTATCGGATATGTTAATTTGGTTAACAAAAATGGATTTGCCATTCAAGCCCCACAAGATCTTGTAATAGGTCTAGAGTCATCTGATCCTTCAATTGCATCTGTTCCTGGAGCAGTAACAATTCCAAAAGATCATAACTTTGCAGTGTTTAATATTCAAGTTGGTAATATTGATGGCGAAGCTACAATTTCTACAACATTTAATGACAAAAATTATTTTGCCGACTTGACTGTTGGAGGAATTGAAAGTTCAATGCCTGACGACATTCAACTTAGAATAAACCTTCCAACAAATAAAATGCATGTAAACTCTGAAATTCCTTTTTCAATATATCTACAGACATCTGAAGGCGAAGTAATTCGAGCACCTTATGATATCACAATTGATCTTGAATATGAGAAAGCGCTTTTGAAACTAAATAATGAAAAAGTGGTGATAAAAAAGGGTGACTATTACGTATGGGCTACTCTAAAAACAACGGAAGAAGTAGGAAATTCCTTCTTACGAGCTACTTTTGAAAAATTTGGAATCGACACTGCTAAAAATATTGAGATATCCTCTTCATTACCCACCAAACTTGCAATACAGATATTTCCAGAAAAAATATCTGCTGATGTTGAATCCACAATCGATGTTTTTGTAAGTTTAGTTGATTCAGAAGGTCTTCCTGCAGTAACTCCCGAGGATATAAAACTCGAATTATTCTCTGATTCCGATTCAGTGGGAAGGGCATTAGATGAGACAATGCTAGATGAAAAAGTAATCATTAAGAAAGGAGAATTTGGATATTATTTTAGAGAAAAATTAGCTATTTCAAATAATGATCATTCCGAAACTACAATAGGTGTTAGTGCAGAAAATTTTGGAATTGCTCTTGATACGTTTGAATATGTGGAGCCATTAAACATTGAACATCCAAAGGCCGAAAATTCAACTTTGAGTATTTTTGTTTTGGATCAAATTCCAAGTAATACTACTTCAATAATGGTTTATCAGCTACAAGCAGAAGCATCAGGTATCGATGATGAACTAAACGAGAGTTGTGTGGAAGCAGAAGATCCCATTGCATGTATTAAAAAGAATAAAGCTATTTTTGGTGCAGAACATGATATAGATCTTCTTGGAGAAGGGGAGCTTTATCCAATTCTTTCCAATGAATATCTTCAATCATACGGATCCATTGATAAAATAAACGTAGTTTCAAGCGATAGTTCAATTATTAGTGTACTCGATGCGGGCAATATCGATGTATTACACTCGTATGGTACTGCAATAATTAAAAGTGGCCAAAAAAATGGCGAAGTAACACTAGCTGCAACAATTAAAGGGGTTGGAGCAGGTACTACAACTACCGAAGTCTTTGATATATTCAAACATGTAGATACTGCTATCTTTTCTCCAACTGGGGACAATGCAGTAGTATTGGATAAAAACGGTTATTTTGATCTATTTGTAGTAGCCTTAGATGGAAAAGGAAGACCAAAGATTTTAGAGCAAGAAGCAAAATATCTTCTAACTCCTGTAAATGAAGTAATTGAGATTAAAGAAGGCCAAGCCTTTGCATATGCAAATTTCCATAGCGATTCTTTTAGTGCTACTCCTGGAGAAAGCATCAGTGTAGAAGCTGTGCCCATAGGTGTAGAAGCTGATTTGGGACTTGAATCAAGTACTAATTTTGAAACACAGATTTCCTCTTTGGTAGAAATCACTCTTCCATTTGAAAACTTGGATGCAAATACTCAAAATGAGTACGTCGGAATATTACAGCTCAAAGATTTACTAGGCAATCCCAGTCAGGCCTCTAAAGATATTAGGATTAAACTAGATCATGATGGGGCAGAAATTGTAGATATCCCAGAACATGTTACAATAGAACAATTTAGCTCTTACGCTACTTTTCCAATAATTCCAAATGGTGAGAGAGGGGATGCACAAATTTATGCTAGTGTTAAAGGTGTATTAGGTTCAGATGCTAAAATTAGTACTGATTCGAATCATCCTAAGCTAAATATATTTGCGGATGGTTTAGAAGGACCGCTGGAAATTGGGGAACCAGTAGAACTTAAGTTGTTTGTTGATGATCAATTTGCAGATTCTGTCTCAGGGGTTTCCTTAAAGTTTGTTACAGGAGAAGATGTAACAATTTCTCCAGCAGAGACTAGAACTAATAATGAAGGTGCAGCATCAATAGAATTAACAGCCCAAAAAGGACCTATGGTTTCAGTTAAAGTCATTGCAATTGCAGAAGGCTTTGTTGAGGCTCAACAAACCTTTGATTATCAGGTTAATGACTCTGGTAGTGAAGCCTTAGCTGCCCTTGGATTACCAGATTGGGTAATTTATGTAGGACTTGCTGCAGTAGTTGGTATTGTTGCTGTCTTGGTGGTATTTCTAAGAAAACCAAAGCCATTATCTGAAGACGAAGAAGACGACTACGATTACGAAGAAGATATTTAGCTCAAGTCTGTCTAAAGTAAAAAAAGTTATTTTTTTCTAAACTATTTCATTTCATTTATTTTTTCTGTAATTCCATCTTTTATTTGGTATACTGTTTCACGTATACTTTGAGAAAAATTTTCAATTGCTGAACTGTTATGTAATTTTTCTTTGGCTTCTAAATGCATTTCTCTGAGTTGTTCAAATCCAATAGTTTCATTTTGAATATCGATATCATCCTCTACACTAGCAGCTATTCCAAACGTAAGAATGATACCAAATGACATTAGGATTAGTCCTGCGCCTATGCTTAAGAGATATTTCTCATCCATAATCATTACATCCGCTATACGTTTCCATAGTAAATTTCAAGTTTTATTGTTAGGAAGGTTTGTGTGTGTCAGATGCACAAATAACTCTTTAAAAATAATCTAGTCATAATTTACGTTCATTTTTTTTCATTTTTTCTCATTTTTTCTCTTTCGAATTCGCAAATATTGTGCAATCTGTACAGCGCCGAAAATAACTAAATCACTGCTATAAAATAGCTGTTGAACAGAACCATGTTTGAAAATCTTGGTTTGAGAAGCTCCTCAACTATAATTTTATTAATTCCACTTGCCTTCATTGTAGGTGCAATTGCATCTGAATCTCTAGCATTTGCAGCTAAAGAAACCATGGGAAAGCCATTTTTGGAAATATGGGATGCAATGCCTAAAATTTACACAATAAAAAATACAGAAACTGTTCCTGCCATGACAGGTTATAGCGAGGAATTAACTTGCAAACCTGGTTTCACAATTATTGGAACTAATTTTGATACAGATATCAGCATATTTACTACTGATATTGATAATAAAAATCAAAAATTCTCAGTTTTTGTATTTAATAGTGATACGTCCCCCAAGGAACTTCACATGTCTTTGAGTTGTCTAGGCGTTTAAAATAATCAAAAAAAGTTTTGAAAAAAAATTTAAATTTTTATTCGGTAAATAACTAGGGTTTTACTTGAAGTACAATTTCAGCAAGAGGACCAATGTCAAAGTTATTTGCAGTTTTTCCATTGGCTAGAACGTGCATTACATATAATTTTGGAGTGGAGATGTCCGGTGCCTTTGCAGAAAATGTGATTGATCTTGCAATATCATCTAGATCGATACTAAGAGTTCCTATTAATTGAGTTGAGCCATCTGCAAATGTTTTTTTCTCAATTGGCCAATCAAAGTCGTTTGCGCTAATAATAGTAACATCAGTAAAATTCTTAGGAACGTTTATGATTAATCTAGCACCAGCACTTACTCGGTCATTACCATTAAAGGAGAAATCAGCAATTGTAATATGAAATGTTTTAATTTCTAGTGGAAAGATTTGAAGCATACTTGCATTGATTAGATTAGGATCTAACGTATCAGCAACATCAGACATGTACACATTAACAATTGCATCATCAGCATTTCTCATCGAAGAACCATAACCCGATTTTCCAAATTCGCCCACATTAGTAAATACAGAACCGTGCGCGATAATTGCTTCCAAGTCAGTTGTTCCTGCTCCAAGCTTACCTGGTTCAGCCAATGCTAGAAATGAATAAACTCCAAAGGGGGGGATAACCTTTGCAATGTCACTTTTCCACATTAGTTGATTTTCTGAGGGGCAGCTCCAGGCACCAAGAGTAGGAGGCGATATTCCAATTGCACCACAAGCTCCTCCACCTGTGCCTATGAACATTTGATCTGCCAAGTTGGAACGCGGACTAAGCAAGCTGATTGTTAATTTTGTCACGTTCATATTTGCAGGTGTAGGGTTTACAATGTTCAAACCCCATAATCCAGTATCACTACTAGCAGCAGGAGCATCACCAAAGGGAGCTGGCTTTATCATGAATATTTCAGGTTTGGAAAAGAGATCCTCTGTCAATACTATAGTTTCCCCACTACCACTTGTCTCATCTTCTCTTAAAGTAATCTTGTCAGTTGCAGTATTACTTTGGATTGTACTAGTAGGGAAATTTGGATCAGTAGCAGTTGCGTAGTTTGTGAATGTTACCTTAAGTCCTTTGATGCCCTGTACTGTGTGATGCCATGTAAAGATTACTGTCTCAGAGGGGCCAAGCTCAACGGGGATTGAAGATACAAATGTCGAAGCAACTACAGCTCCACCAGGACTTTCTAAAGAAGGTTCGTGGAAGGGTTGTACATTAGTAAGTGGGAAATCTCCTGTATTGGTTACACGAAAAGCTATTGTGACATTTTCACCTGTTCGAACGTCTGGAGGGATTGTGAATAATTCTGATTTTAAGATGTTAGCGTTGCTAATCTCTAAAACGGCTTTATGGATTGTTCCAAGTGTTGACACTACTTTAACATCATAATCAGTGCCAAAAATTGAATTCATGTAAAGAGGGGTCTTTTCAAGAATCTGAGAACCATATCCTGATGGAATAAATGCATCTTCATAATTTATATCAAAATTTTTAGCAGGTTCGTTTATCTGACTTTTATTTATTATCCAGATATTAGAAATTTCTACTGGATTTGATCCTTGATTTTTTACGTTTATCCCTAGTAGGTTGTTACTGTCTACAGACATTGAAACTACGAATTTTTCTTGAGTTTTGTCAATAACAGAACTTGATACTTTGCGTTGAGCTTCCACAGTATCTATTTGAACATCCAGAGCCACATAGAATGCTGAAAATCCCGTAGTCAATAAAATCAAGAAAAATAGTCCGCCTACAACAGTGGAAATGCCTCTTCTTTTGTGTAATTTCAGATTATTTTTATTGAATTTAGGGGATACGTTTTTCCAAGACACAC
>JADNRU010000030.1 GCA_016276965.1 Nitrosopumilales archaeon
CCACTTTTAGCTAACGCACCTGATGAAGCTCTTTCTACAACATACATGTTTAAGAATGGTGTAGAAGGTGATGGCGTACATGGTTTCCAAGGTGAAGTCTTTACTAGTACTCCAGCACAACCAGATATCTATAGTGCACTAACATCACACATCCATGTAATGTGGACTGATGATGCAACTCCATCGGTACTAACATCTGAAGAAGAAATTCTATCTGCTGAAGAAGCAGGATCAGTAACCCTTGAATCTTTGGATGTTGTCATAAACATGCCACAAATCGTTTGGCCCGGTGGTCAAATGAATGTTAAAGAAGATAAAACTTTAGCAGATGACACTCCTTATGGCGGTGGACAAGTACTTGACATTGATCTTGACGAAATGACTGTAACTTTCATAGCTCATAGAGGTTGGGGTCCTGATGGAAGAACAATCTATTACATTGTAACTGATGCAACTCCAAGCGGTCCAGCTGGAGGAATGGGTGTGACTTATGCACCAACTTCTGCAAGTTTAATTGCAAATTCAGCTGCTGTCGATCTATTCCAATTCAGTAATGGGTTAACAGGTTCTGGTCCAAAAGGATTCCAAGCAGGAATTGCTGCTAGTGCTCCTGGAGACAAAAATTACAGTCCAATGTGGCGAATCTCCTTTATAGCATGGCAGAATCCAGCCGAAGCCGGTTTGATAGAAACAATAGGTGATATCAACTACTACAAAGAGGCAGGATTAATCGACGTTAATCTAGCCAGACCAATGGATTCAGATCACATTGTGAACTGTCCATTTATTGATCCCTTCCAATAGGGATTCCCTTTTTTCTTATTTTTTATTTTAATACGCTAAATCATTTTGAGATTTACCTGAAAACTTGATATCAGGCGTGTAAAGTCCATTAAATAAATTGGATTTCATGTTGGAAGAAGAAATGATAGATCTAGTTACTTTTTGTCTTCAAAATCCAGATTCTTCGGAGGTCCAATCAAAAAAACAGCGATTCACAGAGATCGGCAGAGAACTATTTGCTGACGGGGGCATAGACGCAATGGAGAATTTTTTCTTTGCCATACAAAATCGAATTACTGAGGAAATCGGAAAAGACCCCAAACCTTTTAGAGAATTGTGGAAGGGCATTTCTGAGGAATGGAAATAACTATAGATACTCTCTTGAAAAATAGAAAAAAATAGAGATAAGCCCTTTAGGCTTTTCCGATTCTAAACATTGTTGTGCTGCACGTAGGGCAAACGCCTTTAGTAGCTGGTTTTCCGTTTTTCATAGTTACCGACTTGGCTTTAGTCATTTCCCTTTTGGTTCTACACTTTACACAATATCCTGTTGTCATAGATTGAATACAGTTTGGGGTGGTATTAGCGGCATGCTGTAAAAATTATTTAACTACATGGTAATTGACAGCATAATTTTTTTATAAAACATTAGAGATTTTTAACGAAATTTGTAATTTTTTAAATTAGGTGGGCATTCAAAGTATAACTTCTACGATACTTTTATTATCAGACTTAAAATGGCAAAAATCGTCATTTAGAAAATCGTTTTTTATTATTTATAGTGATTTTTTAACGAAAATCATTATGAAAACTGCTAAAACGACGCAAATATTTACAAACATAAAAAAGAACTTATAAAAATTGAACGAACGGCTAAAGCGTCTATCCCAAACTCTAGGTCCTGGGGTATTATTTGCCAGCACTGCCATTGGGGTATCTCATTTGGTCCAATCAACTAGAGCCGGTGCAGATTTTGGGTTTTTGCTAATTGGATTTGTGGTATTGGCTTTATTGTTCAAATATCCTTTTTTTGAATTTGGATCACGATATGCAAATGTTACTGGAACAAGCATCATTGATGGATATGATAAATTAGGAAAGCCTTTTCTTTTTTTGTATCTTATAATTACGGTCGCATCAATGTTTTTTGTAACAGCAGCTGTTGGTTTTGTGGCAGCTGGATTTCTTGAAAATTTATTTCAAGTAGATTTTTTGGGAAATTGGACAATTGTAATTCTGTTTGGAATTTGTACCGGAATACTTTCTTTGGGAAAATACAATGCTTTGGATGGCTTGATTAAAATTATTGCAAGTGTTATGATTGTATCCACTGTAACAGCCTTTATTTTGGCAATGATTAATGGTCCTGTTGAACAAATAGATGCATTTCGCCCCCCAGAGATATGGAATCAGGCAGGAATTTTTTTCCTAATTGCTCTTATGGGATGGATGCCTACTGCAGTAGATCTTTCCAGCTGGAATAGCCTATGGACACTTGAACGAATAAAGCAGACGAATTTCAAACCAAAATTAAAAGAAACTCTGTTTGAATTTAGGTTGGCATATTTAATTACTGGAATTTTAGCCATCTTATTTGTTTCATTAGGTGCTTACATTTTCTTTGGTTCTGGAGAAACCTTACCAAACAACAATTCATTATTTGCTAACAAAGTTGTAACTCTATATACAGAAACTATTGGAAGTTGGAGCTACATCATTATTGCAGCATCAGCATTCAGTATTATGTTTGGAACTATCATTGCTGTCTTTGATGGTTATTCAAGATCTTTAGAAAGAATTATTCAATTATCTTTTACAAAAAAAAGTTTCAAACCTCAATCAAAATTTAAAACAACATATGTTTTGTTCATTTTTATTCTTGCAATTGGATCATTGGTTGTCGTATTTCAATTTGGTGATAAACTAAAAGAACTAGTTGACTTTGCCACAACTGTTTCTTTTCTCATTGCGCCCATTATAGCAATTTTTAATTTTAAATTGGTAACTGGGAAATATTTATCCCAAGATTCACAACCCCCCAAATGGTTAAAAATCTTAAGCATAATGGGAATTATATTCTTAATTGGTTTTGCAATATTCTTCATTATTACACGGTTTTAAAAAATGTCTAGCCACAAAATTTTAAAGTTGGGACGATTAGAACAGAATTTGTTTTTATTTTAATTGTTTTATGAAAAACTATGGGATATAAAATTCCATACGGAAAAAAGGAAATATTTTTTGAAACACCAATGGAATTTAATGTAAATGTTGTAATTCCTCTTAAAAAACCTGCAGTAAAAGATTTTGAAACAGCCATTAGGGATTCACTTTTACATCCGATAAACTCATCACCACTTTCTGAATTAATTAAAGGTAAAAAATCGGCATGTATTGTTGTTACCGATATTACAAGACAGTGTCCTGATAAGGAACTTTTACCACCGATTCTTGAGATTTTAGAAAAAGAAATTGACAGAAAAAACATTACAATTCTAATTGCAGCTGGAATGCATAGAGAAATGACCTATGATGAAAAGGTTGAAAAATATGGAAAAAAAATTGTTGAAAAATACAATATACTTTATCACGATGGAAAAGATGAAAAAAACCTCATTTCTTTAGGAACTACAAAAAATGGAACACCTATTTTGATATCAAAAATCTCCTATGAATCAGAATTTCTACTTTCACTTGGAGTAGTCGAACCACATCAGTTTGCAGGATATAGTGGAGGTTACAAGACATTGGCAATTGGGGCAGCAGGGGATAATACTATCAGTTATACTCATTCTCCAAAAATGCTTGAAAATCCTAATACCCGAATTGGAAATTTTGATGGAAATCCTATCCAGGAAGATATTATAGAGATAGGAACCAAAGCAGGTCTAGATTTTATTGTCAATGTTGTGTTAGGATTAGAAAAAAATGTGATGGAAATTGCAGCGGGCTCTCCACTTGAAACACATAAGAGCTTAATAAAAAAAGCAAAAGAAATCTACGAAGTTTCCATTGAAAAACCATATGATGTAGTTGTTTGTGGTTTAGGATTTCCAAAAGATGCAAATCTTTACCAGGCAAGTAGAGCAGCAAGCTATCTCCTGTATCTTCCAAAACCCGTAGTGAAAAAGGGTGGGTACATAATTATTTTAGCAAAATGTCAGGAGGGAGCTGGTAAAGGACTGGGAGAAAAACGATTTTTATCATTACTTGGAAATAGTACCCTAGAAGAAATTCTTGAAATAAAAGACAAATTCAAAGCAGGAGAACAGAGAGCTTTTTTGATGGCCAAAGTGCTCAAGTATTGCAAAGTAATCATTGTTGGTTCTGAGACCCCTCAGATAGTAAAAGAGGCAAAAATGATAAATGCAAAAAAAATTGAAGATGCTTTCCAAATAATCAAAAATGATTTAGGAAACGAAATTGAAATGCTTATTTTACCAAATTCTCTAATTACTCTTCCAATAATAGATTAATTAAAAAGCAAATTTTTGAGAATTTCTAACTTTTAATCACAGCTCAATTCTATAGTAATCCCATCTTTCAGGATCAAACTGAGTAACAAATTGTGCTGCCTCATGAGTCTGTGATCTTTTATGAATTACATCTCTAAAGGCAAAACTAGTAAGATACTTGAATTTTTTTGCATGAGCTTGCATCGAAAAAAGATGGCGAACTTCACTTCCTCCACGATGCCCCCAATATCCCATTTTGATTGCAATTGGTTCTAAGAAAACAGTATTTTTTTTACCAAAGTTTTCATCAACAACCTTATTTCGTAAATTTTCATAATACTCTAAAGGTCCACCTTTTGCAAATCCTATTATTGGTCCCTTCGTATCTCCAAGTCTAATTGTAGCTAAAAGTGTGTTAGGATCTTTAATAGAATCCTCAAAAATTTCTCTTGCTATTTGTAATGGTTTAGGAAGTTCTTCATAAATTGAAACGAGTGTCTTGATAAAGTCACTGTCGTTTCTAGCATTCATTAATTCAATTGATGGAATAATTTTTAGGTTTTCGTAAACAAAATCTGCATGTATTTGAATTTCTTGTTGGCGAAGTTTCAAAAAAGAAAGTACATTAACCATGAAATTTTTTCTCATATTTTTTGGTAAAGAACTTAGAACTCGTTCGCACATTTCAGATTCATTGTTTAGAAGATCTTCAAAATATGCTACAGATCTACGAACAATCAGTGAAGGATGCCATGCTAGAGCATGTGCATTCTTTTTTGCCATCTCCATGCCTTTAGCAAAATCTCCTAATGCGTAACCACTAACTCTATCAACTATTGTTAGAAACCAACCTAATCTCATAAAATGATCTTGTTTCTTTGGATTGTTTTTTGTAATATTTGATAAATTAAAACAATCTTTTATTTGGCTTTCAGCATTTTCTTTTAATTTACCGCTCCAGGGATAAGTGGTCCTTAGGATTAAAGCCTTGATTAAATTAAAATCAAGCCCAGATTCACCAACTAATTTCTTAAATTTTTCATCGCTAGACACAAATTTTAATACACTATCTTCGTGAGGCTTATCTACACTTTTTTCTGGATCAAAATCATGGAACAATGCAGCAGTATAGAGATATTTTAGATCTTCTTGATTAATAGGATTAAGTGTACTTTTCCAATTTGATGACACTAAAGTGATGTAAGTAACTTCTAATTCGTGTTCTAGGTTATGGTACCCATAATAATCCATTCCAAGATTTTTACTTTCGAACAACTCGATGACATAATCTAACATTTGGGCGTAGCATGGTTCTTCTAAACCCATCAAGGTAGCCAAATCATTAATTTCGTTTCGAAGTGTTTGAGGAGTTGATGCCAGCTGCATTAGAATACCATCATAGCTCTATCTTTTAAAGATGGGGAGTTTTCTAAGCGTAAAAAATTATTTGATCTAAAAACGGACTAAATCCTCAAGACATCCCTGGCTCTCTAAGTAGTTCCATTCAATAGTAAAAATCAGTGTTTCCTCGCTTATTCATCTTGTAAATATCTACAATGGGCCCTTTTTTGATTTTATTCTGGTTTACACTAAGGATGATTTCATTTCATGTTACAAACTTTGATTGTTTGTTTGAAAAAGCAAATCTAAATACCAATAAAATTCCAAACAATTCTAAATATTCTACAAAGGCTACTGTGTAAAAATGAAGGATCCATCCATCAAAACTTTCATTTAAAACTGCAAAAACCGCAGCGAGTTGTGGAAACGCATAAAAAATTGCAAAAAACATTCCAATACTTCCGTATACCCAATCCTGAATTTCCATCTCTCCTGTTTTTTCTAGGAGTTTTTCTGGTTCCGAAAACTCTTCATACTCTTCTAAAATTTGTTCTTTTAAATCAACATAAACTGAATTTCCTTGTTCAATTGCAAAAATAGTTCCGCCAAGAATTAAAAGGAAAACAATTGATTGGCCGTAAACAATCTTTCCAACTTTCCCACTTTGCAGCTTTGCTATTTGCCGTTCAAACATTTCTCCAAATTTTCCTAATTTTCTTTTTTTGGTAAGAATTAGTATTGCAATAGAAATTGATGAAATTATACCAAATGAACTAAACCAATCCGATGAAACATATGCAACAAAGAACAATCTGACAGGTAATAGTAAACCCGTCATTACTCCAAAAACAATTAAACCTTCTAGAAAATCCTTCTTTTTCATTTAACTCTTTTGACTTTATAGTTCAACGATTTGAGAGATAGCTTCGATGATTTGAACAGCTTCTGGCATATATTCAATTTATACAGTAGGAAAAAATATTCATCTAGTTGGAAATAGACGAAAAATTATTTGTAAATATACTTGAAGTACAAAAAGCAAAACAACTGGATTTTTTCCTACATTATGATAATAAGGTGTATCCATTAGAAAACGTAAAGATTGTAAAATCAAACATCCCTGTTATCAAACCCACCACTAGAGGAGGGTCGTACTTTTCTGGTGTTTCTGCATTCAAAATAAAGGCAAATACCAACGAATTGTCATTGATTCCATTATTGTCTCAAAGCATGTTGGGACCAAATACTGAATTCCGTGAACTTGAAGTTAAGACTAAACTACCATTAAACGACGAAATAAAAAAAATCACCTTCTATACCTATCTAACAAATAGTATGCAAAGTCCAAATCATCTAGAATTGAATTTGACCATAATTAGAACAAATGTGGAATGAAACAATCTTGAGATTGCTCTTATAGAATATCCAGATATCGATCATATTTTTTCCTACGTTCTTTGTCTGAAAGAACTTCATAGGCCATGTTAATTTGGGCCATTTTTTCTTCTGAATTTTTCTGCTTACTTTTGTCTGGATGCCATTCTTTTACTAATTCCCTAAACTTGCGTTTAATTTCATCCTGTGTGGCATATTTTTCTAACCCCAGAATATTATAAAAATTAGGAAATGAATCCTTGTTGCCAAATTTTATAAAATATTCTTTATCAAAATTCTTGTCAAAAATTTTATCAAAATCATTTTCGTCACTAGTCCAATCTGAATGATACTTTTCATAAGTTTTATCTTTTTTTGATTCAAAATCTCCTTTTTCATATTCACCTTTTTTTCGTAAAATCGAAAAACGAGCAAGATAAAGGAAAATTCCAATTACGATGGCAATTGCAATACTAAAAAGGATAATTAATTCATTGTCACCTAAGATTAACTCGTTACTTGATAATGAATCCGATTCATCTTGGGATGAGGCGATACCAAATGATATTATTATGAAAAAAAATAACAAATATAGTAATTTTTTCATATTAACTAGGACGATTAGATTAATCTAAAATCTTCTTTTACAGTATTAAGAACTACGTGAGTAATTGTATTATCTATATTTGATTTGGAAGAAATATTTTTTACAAATTTACTTAGCTCAATTCTTCCTTTAAATTTTGCAATTAAGACCGTATCTGTGCTTCCTGTCACATCATATACTGCACAAACATTTTCTATATTTGATAAAAAATTTTCTACTTCTACTATCTTATCTTTTTTTGCAATTATTTCAATTATAGCCGTCAAATCGTATCCAAGTTTCTCATGATCAACTAAGGCCGTATAACCTTTGATTATTTTCTGTTTTTCCAATTTTTTTATTCGAGAAAGTATTGTTACAGTGGACATTCCTAGTTTCAAGGCAAGCTGTCTTGAAGATTGTCGTGCATCAACCAATAAATTTTTGAGTACCTTTGAATCTGTTTTATCTAAATTCAATAGTGTTAAGACAACAAAAATCTATTTAAATATTCAATAAATTTGTGGATAAATGTTTAGTTCTTAAAGAATGAATCATATATTTATCCAAATTTTTAAAAAATCCAATGAGTTTCTATATGTTGAATGCGTTTATTGTATACCTTGATTGAAAAAACATTTGATCCTGATTTACTTTATAACAAAATCGTTCATTACTATGTAGATAAAAAAGGATTTTCTAAAGAGAAATCTAATAAAATCGCTCAAAATGTAATAAAAAGAGAACACGAACGACGTAAATGCAAAAACTTCCAGTGTGGCCACTCTTTAGATGATCATATAAGAAATGTGGACACTTGTTTGATTCTAAATTGTGTTTGTAGGAAATTTGTTAAATGACAAAAAACTAGTATTAAACTAAGTTAAAATTTGATAATCTCATTTAATTTTAACTATATTTAGTTTCCAATTCTTTTTACAAATTTTTCTAAGGAAAAAGGCTTTTGTAAAAATTCAACATTTTCTTCAAATTCTTTAGAAACATCACTTTGACTACCTAAAGCATATGCAGAAGCAAAAATTATTCTCTGATTTGGTGAAGATTCTAAGATTTCATCAGCAACTTCTTTACCTGTTTTTTTAGGCATTGATTGATCTAAAATTACTACATCAAAAGGAGTGGAACCCTGTTTTTTACTTTTTTTCTTTTTCATTTCCTCCTTGTATTTTTTTATGCATTCATCACCATCTTTGGTAATGACAACAGAGTGACCATACTTTCCAAGTATTCTATTATACTGTAATGCAGTATATTGATTATCTTCTGCAATCAATATTTCTAAAGCCATCTTTAACCAAGAATTTTTCATAGAAATTTACCTTTTAAGACAAGTATGTTTAAAATAAACAAACAGGTCTGCTATTGACGTGGGCAAAATTGCCGAGCTAGTAAAAAAAGGTCAGTTCTTACTTGAAGAAGGTAGGTTTGAAGAGTCTCTTTCTTTTTTTGAGCAAGCCCTTCTATTAAACCAAAATGATCCTGAATTGTGGAATCATAAAGGAGTTGCTTTACGGAGTATGGGAAGATATGATGAAGCTCTTGAATGTTTTAATAAATCCCTTGAAATTGATCCACGGGATAGTAAGGCTTCTTAGAGGATTTTTACTGTGATTCTTAGCTAACAACAAGTCAACCTATATTATTAGCAAATTGTTATTTTTGTAATTATGAAAAAAGAATTTGAGAAAATGTTAGATTTAGCATATGAGCTATGCCAGGAAGGACAATTTGAGAAAGCAGTAAGATATTATGATTTGGTTTTAAAAGAAGAACCTGAAAACATAGTAGCATTAATTGACAAGGGCGCGGCTTTGCAAAATCTGGGGAATCTCAAAGAGGCACTATATCTTTTTCAAACTGTGTTGAAAAAAAACCCAAAAAATGTAGATGCCTTGGTAAACAAAGGCTCGGTATTACACACTCTTGAAAAATATAGTGATGCCATAGAGTGTTATGATCAAGCATTAAAATTTGACGAAAAATGTACTATGGCTATAGCCTACAAGGGATTATCTTTAGGCGAACTAGGTAAAGTACAAGATGCTCTAAAATACTTCAAAAAAGCACTTTCTATTGACAAAGATTATGATCTAGCTGCAATAAGCAAAAAAACTGCTCAAAATATCTTAAAATCCATACTAGAGAAAAAAAACCTGTCTTAGAATACTGTGACGTCTCCTGGAGCAGGTTCTCTATTCTGATTCTTTTCATGAAATTCGAAAAATTCTTTATGAGAAGAATTCTGATGCCTTCTTAATTCTTCAATAGTGTCAAATCCATTATGACAAATATAGCATTTCGGCTTATCCTCGTCAACTAGCGGTAATACCATATACACTAGTAATGCCTCTCACTACTTATTTTTTCATCTTTTTGAAAAAAACCATGTTAATTTTATATTTGCAGACAAATGGATGAAATCTGTGTTAGAAAAACTAGTGGGAAAATCCAAAGCACTTGAGAGAGCTATTGCAGGAGAAGAATTATCCCTCAAAGATGGAATGGAATTGATTAATTATGATAACCTGCATATGCTTGGCGCTGTAGCTGATTCTTCTAGGCAAAAACAAGTTGGGGATACAGTAACTTTTGCCTCATCATATTACATGAACTACACAAATGTTTGTGCGGCTAGTTGTCAAATGTGTGCTTTTTACAGAAAGGGAGATGAAGACGATGCTTATACTCTAACTCCTGAACAAATAGAGCAACGAGTGGTTCTTGCTAAAAAAATGGGTGCCACTGAAGTTCACATTGTGGGAGGGTTTCACCCAAAGTTACAGCTTGAATACTATGAAAAAATGATAAATTTAATTAAAAAAAATCATCCAGAATTACACATAAAGGCTTTTACTGCGGCAGAAATATTCTACTTGTCTAAATTAACTAAAAATTCCATTAAAGAAATTCTTTCTAGGCTAAAAACTGCTGGTCTTGATTCTTTGCCTGGAGGAGGAGCAGAACTTTTTCATCCAGAAATAAGAAATAAAATCGTAAGAGGTAAGTGCTCAGGTCAAGAGTGGCTTGATACAATTGAGATAGCTCATAACATGGGTATTCGAAGTAATGCAACTATGCTATATGGACATATAGAAAAACCAGAGCATATAATTGATCATCTAATCAAAATAAGGGAATTACAGAAAAAAACAAATGGTTTTTTAACTTTTATTCCTCTAAAATTTAGTTTAGACAATACCGAACTAGAAAAAGAAAAATTGGTTACCCATGAATGCTCTTCTGTTTATGATTTGAAGGTAGTTGCTTTATCTAGATTGATGCTGGGTGATGTTTTGAAAAATATTTCCGTTTATTGGGTAGCATTTGGAAAGAAATTAGCTCAAGTGGCTTTATCTAATGGTGGTAGCGATCTTGTTGGAACCGCTTTTTCTGAGGAAATTTACAAAGCTGCTGGAAAGCCAACCAATTCTTCGGTCTTAGAGCTTGCCCAAATGGTTAAAGATGTAGACAGAAATCCTGCGCAACGAGATACTTTCTTTAATATTTTAAGAAAGTTTTGATAAATAGAAACAAAAAACTTTCATTTTAAATTACAATTTACTTGCAGGCTTTTTTTCAACCTTCTTTGGTCCACCTTTTCTTTTTCTCCTTGCACCAAAACTAATCAATACAAGCAAAAAACCAACCCCCATTAAAATTCCTGTTAATGTATTCATATCTTGGTTTTGCTGTTGGGATAATAACAAGTCTAAAGTTTCTTCATCAGTCATTCCTGGCACTCCTAAAGGTATAATCGCATTAAGATATAATGAAATTGAGATGCCAACTATCAGCATAGCAATTCCAGAGAACAAAATTTTCTTATCTACTAACAATATCTCCTAATGTTGTTTTGGTATTTACAGTATAATTATGATGCTATTTTTAATTCAAAATCTGGAACCAGGTTTTTCTTTTTTGCCATATAAAATAGATGCCTTATTGCTAGTTCCCCCTTTTCTCCCATATCTACAGTGACTTCATTAACATACATTTTTACAAATTTTTCTATAAGAGAACGTGGTTTTCCTCTACCATATCGCATGGCATAATCCAAAGCTTCTTCAGTATGAGATCTCGCATACTTTATGGAACTTCGAAGATAATCATCAAATTTTTTAATTATTTCCGGACCCAGACGATTGTTTATCACATTAATTCCAAGAGGAACAGGTAATCCATCCGTATTTTTCTCCCACCATTCTCCAACATCTAAAACCTTGGTAAGTTTTTCTTGATCATAAGACAGCTGCGTTTCATGAATTACTAGTCCTGCATCAACCTTGCCATTCAAAACTGCAGAAGGAATTTCTGTAAAATTCATTTCGGCATAGTCGAATTTTCCAATAATTAATTGCAAAAGTAAAAAGGCCGAAGTCATCTTTCCTGGAATAGCAATTTTTAATTTTTTTAATTCATCGCCAGGTATCATTTTTTTTGCAATAACTATTGGACCATATCCTAAACCAAAACTTCCTCCACTCCTCAAAATAGTGTAATCTGGAATGTAAGCACACGCATGAACCGAAACTGCAGTAACATCAAGTTCAGGATTAGATGCCTTTTTGTTTAACACTTCAATATCTTCAACAATGTGTTTAATACTAAAATCAGGCGATGGAATCTTTCCAGTTAGCATTGCATAAAACATGAATGCATCATCTGAATCAGGAGTATGCCCTACAGAAATTTCCACGTACTTGCTCTTAAAATCTGTTATAAATATTACAAGAAATATTATTAGTAATTCAGAAGAGAAACCATGAAAACAATAGAGGCCTTTGAACAAGATATTCTTTTACAGGTTCTATACATTCAAAAAATAAAACTTCAAAAACAATTATCGATTAAGAAACAAAAAAATACTATATTTTGTGGAAGTGGAGATTCACTTGCTGCAGCATTATTGGCAGAATCTTTTTCAAATTTTCGAATTCGTGCAGCGGATCCTCTTGATCTATTAAAAAACCGTTCAATTATAAAAAAGAACCAAGTTTACATAATTTCTATTTCTGGAAATACAGTCTCAAACATTAATGTTGCAAAAATTGCACAAAGTGCAACAGCAATAACATTGAATAAAAATAGTAAACTCGTAAAAATCTGCTCAAAGTATATTGCCCTTAATTATCCAAATTCTGGAGTTTTTACTTCGGGAAGTATTGGATTCATTACAAGTGCATTGACTTGCATTTCTTTAGTTTCTAAATTTAGACTAAGAAATGTTTCTAAATTATTCAAAAAAGCATTAACTAATAGTAAAAAAATCAAACTAGGGAAAAAAGTATTCATTTTGGGGAATTTGCATACTTTTCCTATTGCCATGTATGCTGCAGCAAAATTCTATGAAGTATTAGGAATTGACGCACATTATGAACGAATTGAGCAGTTTTTACATATGGGACTTTTTTCTGTAAAACAAGGCGATACTGTAATTATTTTTGAAGAAAAAAATTCCCACAATTCGAGAATTACAAAAAATTTGAAAAAACTTGGCTTGAATGTTTTTCAGCCCAATGGAATTATTAAGGACAAAATTTCCCAAATTATTTTTTTCACCTTTTTTTCACAATTAACTCCATTATTTTTTGCAAAAAAAAATCATCAAAAAGAATGCTATTTTGTTTCTGCCAAAAAACTAAGAGCTGCAAGCTCTAACATGATTTACTAAGTTGAAATAATTCTGTTTTTTCTTCATAAGATTTAATAGCTGAAGGTAAAAGATTTACCGCGTTTATGAAGTACAAGTCTACAGAACAAGTTCTAAAAATAATTAAGAATAAGGATCAGATTAGAAATTTTGGAGTAATCGCTCATGTTGATCATGGCAAAACCACCATGAGTGATAGCCTTTTAGCCTCTAGTGGAATTATTGCCCCTTCTGCTGCTGGTCAAGCTCTTGCACTTGACTATATGAAAGATGAACAGGAAAGAGGCATTACAATTGTTCAAGCCAATATTACTTTGCATTATACCAAAGATGACAAGGAATATGTGATCAACATGATTGATACTCCTGGCCACGTTGATTTTTCTGGAAGAGTAATTCGAAGTCTTAGGGCAATTGACGGAGCCGTTGTGGTTTGTGATGCAGTTGAAGGTATAATGACACAAACTGAAACTGTGACTAGAATGGCAGTAGAAGAGAGAGTAAAACCTGTTTTGTATATCAATAAAATTGATCGTCTGATCAAGGAGCTAAGACTAACACCCGAAAAAATGCAGGAAACTCTAGCAAATTTAGTTGCTAACTTTAATGGATTAATTGAAACCTATGCTGAACCAGAGTATCGGGAAAAGTGGAAGGTATCAATTCAAGATGGAAGCGTATCTTTTGGTTCTGCTAAGGACAAATGGGGATTTAACATTGATATAATGAAAGAAAAAGGCATTTCCTTCAAAGACGTCTTTTCAGCATATTCCGAGGAAGGAGATGTCAAAGCACTTGCCGAAAAAGCGCCACTTGCTGAAGCTATATTGGGTATGGTTGTAAAGCATCATCCCCCACCAAATGTTGCTCAAAAATATAGAATTCCAAAAATTTGGAAAGGAGATCTTAATTCAGACATTGGCAAGGCAATATTGAACTGTGATGATAATGGTCCAATTGTGATGATGATTGTAAACATGACAATGGATCCGGCAGCTGGCCCTGTAGCAATCGGTCGATTATTTTCTGGAACTATTAAAGACGGCCAAGTCGTACATCTTATTGATACTAAACGCGAAGGACGTGTTCAATCTGTAAATTTCTATATGGGTAACCAAAGAGAATTGGTTGGGGAGCTTGGAGCAGGAAACATACCAGCCTTACTTGGTTTAAATGACGCAAGAGCAGGTCAAACTCTTTCGTCTGTAAAAGACGTTACATTGTTTGAAGCCATTCAATATGTTTCAGAACCAGTTGTTCAAATGGCCATCGAACCAAAACATCCAAAAGATCTTCCAAAATTGGTAGAAGCTTTACGAAGAATAACAATAGAAGATCCTAATCTTGTAGTAAAAATTAATGAAGAAAGTGGAGAAACTGTAATTGCCGGAATGGGTGTATTGCATCTTGAAATTGCAACTTCTTTGATAGGTGATGCTGGTGTAGAAATTGTTACCTCCCAACCCTTGATCAACTATAGGGAGACGGTTCAAAGTAAAACTGCACCAATAATGTCCAAGTCTCCAAACAGACACAATAAGATATTCATGGCTGTAGAGCCACTTGAAGAAGAAATTGCAGACATGATTAGAACTGGAAAACTGGGTGAATTAAAAGACAAAAAGGAAGTAGCAAAAATTTTACGAGAAAAAGGCTGGGACCCAGACATTGCTAAAAAAGTAATGAAATTTGATCCAAGAGGAAACGTAATGATCAACGCCACAAGAGGTGTACAGTTTATTCAGGAATCCTCTGATTCAATTTTGACTGGATTCGAAGATGTAGTAAAAGAAGGACCTCTTACCAAAGAACAAATGAGAAACTGCAAATTCATTTTCACACACTTTGTACCTCATGAAGATCCAGCACATAGAGGTCTATCGCAATTAGGACCTGCCTCCCGCCGAGCATGTCTTGGTGCTGCAATCAAAGCCCAACCAGTTCTTTTAGAACCTATTTTGGGAATCGAGGTCAGAGTTCCTCAGGATTTGATAGGAAATGTAGCTGGAGTACTTTCTGGAAAAAGAGGCAAAGTAATTGATATGCAACAAAAGGGCATCATGAACATAGTAACAGGAGAGGTTCCTGCATCAGAAACATTTGATTTATCAGAAGTAATGCGTGGTCAAACTGCAGGAAAAGCAATGTGGAATACACACTTCAAGCAGTGGACACCAGTTCCTTCTTCTTTACAATCACAGCTAATAGCAGATATTAGAAAAAGAAAGGGTCTTAGTCCTGACCCTCCATCTGCAGACGAATTTATCGATAAAGAGTAAAAAGACATTTCCCTTATTTAGGAATGAAAATAAGAATCTATCATATAATAGTAATAATTGTAGAAATTAGATTACATTTGATATTTTTAATCAAGTATTAAGTACAGTTATTATTCTCTTTAGCTTTTACATGTCCTTTTTTCTTGCCTTTCTCATTCTCGTTGCCTTTTTTTATTCCTTCACAAGATTTCTTTGTGTCTTCATCTACTAAACCATTACAATTGTTATCAATTCCATCCGCAACTTCTTCAGCGTTGGGATTAATTTTGGCATCATCATCATTACAATCGTCTACATTTGGATCAAAACCATCCTGATCAGCATCAGTGAAACAAATGCTAGGAATTGTTTCAAAAGTGCCCCCTGGCAGCGTAAGAATAGGTGATGGGAAAGTTCCACTGTTTTGAAAAAGGCCGCCATTAAAAATTACAATGTTAAAATCACTTCGTTCAGCACCACCAAGAAGATCTCCTATAATAGTTCC
>JADNRU010000031.1 GCA_016276965.1 Nitrosopumilales archaeon
TCTTTTATGCCTGTAACTGTTCCTGAAAATATTACATTGTCTGCTTCTGAAAATGAATCTTCAATTGTTCTATCTGCCGCACAGCTGCATGCAGATGCCATAGAAGAACTCATTGTTATCAAAAGCATACTCATAAAAACGAAAATTATTTTGTACATTTAGTAAATCGAAAACTAGACCAAGTTATATGTTTAAACTAAATTTGCTTTAGTGCTTTTCTCAAATCTCAAAGTGATTTAGCGAAATTGGGATAATTTTTCGGTCTCAGTATTGATTACTAAATTAAATTGACAATAATTTTCTTAATTATATATCTCAGGGTTTTTATTTTACTGAAATGGAGCGGCAACATTGGCTGAAGCAAAAATTCTTGAAAACAAACTGCATGACATTACACATTTTGGAATAAGGGCTGCTATTGGAGTAATCTTCATTGTTCAAGGATCAGGAAAATTCAATCCAGGTTTTGCAGGTTTTCTTACCAATATTGGATTACCAGTTGAGATGCAGATTCCAATAGCTTTAGCTGAAACTATTGGTGGCATACTTTTAATCATTGGAGTTTTATCAAGAATTTCTTCATCAATTTTATGTATCATTATACTAGGTGCCATATTCCATGTAAAAGGAGCATCAAATCTAACTGGAGAAGGTGGCTATGCAATAGACCTTATGATCCTTGCTGGATGTTTGGCTATAATAGTTGCAGGACCAGGAAGGGTTTCAATTTCTCATATAGCTAAAAAAATTCCTAGATTTCTACAATAATTATTTTGTTGCGTACTGTAAGCGAGGCCTCTCTATGAGACCAATATGTAAACTACTAATTGTAACTCCTTAAATTTTCCCTTTTCTTTTTTATTCAAAAATTCTTAATTCTTAGCATACTGTAAATCTATCATGTCAGAGAAAACTTTCACCTTTGAGTGTAGTTATTGCTTCGGTAGGATAACGACTGAGAACTTTGGTATGAATAAAACTCCATGTGTTAAATGTGGAAAAGGTAGATTGGTAAAAGTAGAAGATGAAGAATAAAACTAGACTAGCTAATTCTTCACACTTTTTCAGCTTGTAGTATTTCATGAACACACGCTGACTTATGTTGAGTATATATTATTAAGAAAAAATGAGTAATGATTATTTTAATAATTCCTGGAAAGTTTTACTATGGAAATAATCAAATTTCATGAAGGGTGTGGTAATGTAGAAGGGTGTTTTGGGCCTTCGGGTAACTATATTACAATATTTGGAACAGGGCCGGAGTTTTTGGTACTTTATACGATTTATTCAATAATTTTTGGAGGATTTCTATTTGGAATATTATTCACTTCGAAGGAAAAAGATAAGAGAAAAACTCCAGTTTTAATAAAGATGATAATTTTCTCTATAATTGCAACTGTTTTATTTCTCTTTTTCATAGCATATTTCTTCCCAACAAGTAATTTCATCCAATACCTAATCTTATCACACTAAAGTGATTGCAATTTCGCTAAAAAAACAAATAAAACATACAAAAACAAAAGTTCCTAGTGATTTATACCGTAAAAGCTCGATACATGGAAAAAAAAATGGGAGAATTTTACCAAAAACTAACCGATGGTACAATTCAGAATCAAAAGCCAGATGGGTACGAAATTGTAAATTCTATGAAACGTGCCAAAATAACTGGACCAGAATCCATTCAATGGTCTGAGATGTGTCTTTGTCCTACACCATTAAAGCATGAACGTGAAACTGTATACAAACATTTTCTAACTGATATTGAGACTGAGATTGTGGATGATTATATGGAATTTGAGGGTGAATCGTTTATGGACTTTATAGCAAAACAACATAGCGACAAATAATTGATTCCGTTTCAATTTCACCAAATCACTTTGAGATTTGAGGAAAAACAGACTAGCAATTTTTGTATTATATTCCAGGTGTAAAATCAATATCTTTACCAAAATTTGCTAGGTATACAAAAATAACAAGAATTATTGAAGCGCCTACGCCTAACCCAAAGATTATCTTTCCACCTGTACCTTTCATGATACCATACTTTGGCATTTCTCTCACTATATTTCTTCACACAACACAAACAATCACGAACCATTCCAATGAACAAATTGGGCATATGAGCTTCCCTTTTTCTTTTTTATTCCAATTCCGCAAAATGTTTATACTTTTCTCATGTAATGATTTACGATAACGGGGCCACATGATTTTAGGAAACTAGAATCCTTGTGACAGGATCCCCGTTATCAATTTTTAATTCAAATTTCGCTAAATCAATTAACCAATGATTTGCCACAAGATGGACATCTTGGTCCCATTTTTAACATGGCATATTCTAATGTGTCATTTATTTTGAAACACTTCTCAACCTTGTCATTACACGTATGACAAAACTCTTTTGCCATAATAATATAACACATTTGTGGGATAAAATCTAAAGTGTGTAATTTATTACAAACATCCTCACTGTTTTATTTCAAATTTCGCTAAATCCTTCTTGTTTATTCAAACAAAGTTCAGAATTATCATTAATGTCGGTATTCACCACCGCAGTCACCAATTGATGCAAATAAATCCTGAGATTTGCAAATTACTGCCTTGATCTTCTCCCTGTCCTCATCATCCAATTTCATATCAAAGACTCGGGAATTGTCAGTAATGTGTTCTGCAATACCTAGTCGAACACCGATAATTACACCAGCAACTTGAGGTTTATCTAAAATATATCGTGTAGCAACATTTGCAATGCTCACTCCATGCTTTTGTGCAATTTCATCTAGTGTCCTGAGAAGTTCTTGAAACAAGCTCCAGCCACCCCATGCATCTATCATGTTTTTGTATTTTTGCAGACTTGCAGTATCCAAGTCGCCTCTAAGGGGTTCAGGTTTTCCCAGATATTTCTCAGAGAGCAACCCTCCACAAAGGGTGCCATAAGTGACTAGTCCTATACCATGTTGCTTGCAAAATTTTTCCATCTTCACCTCAGGCCTGAGATCAATTAGAGAATATTGTACTTGATTTGAAACCAGCTTCAAGTCATGGTCTGACATAACCTGCATGCGTTCTGTATCAAAATTTGTAAGGCCAACATATTTTATCTTGCCTTCATCACGCAGCTCCGATAGATACTCTAGTGCGTTGAGATAATTAGCATCTTTGTAATCCCACCAGTGAAATTGTAACAAATCAAGTGTTTTAAGATCCATTCTTTCAAGTGAAAGGTTGATGCTTTGTTCAACAATGGAGCGCGACATTATACCTGGATTTGGTACAAACTTTGTAAGCGCCTTAACATCTGCTAATGCTTGCTTCCCTTTTTCTTTGGATAATTTACGTCTAAAGTCTCCAACAAAGTTTTCCGCAGGACCATAAATATCTGCAAGATCCCATGTTGTAAAACCTGCATGGTGATAATTCATCATGCTCTCAATGGCAGAGGTGGGATCAATGTATCCGTGGACTCCTGCTACCTGCCACATACCGTTTATTACTCTAGATATTTTCAAATCAGGTGCAATCTGATACTCCCTTTCATTCTGTGAAGCCATAGTAGAGCAACAAAACTAAGGAATTTACTTGTATTCTTTTATCTCATCTTTTGATGAGGTCTTAACCGTATCCATGCAAAACAGTTTTCTATACTAGAATTTAGCTAATGTTATGGCAACTAAACTAAAAGGCTCTGGTGGATATGTTATTGCTGAAATTAGTGAGGAGCAAACCAAAAAGGCAGATTTGGGAGTTGGAGAATTATTTTTGGCTCCAGTAGGACGACTAGAAGAAACCAAGATTACAAATTATTACTGCAAAAAATGCGACACAGAATTTGCTGTTTCTCCAAAAATTGAATATGAGAATCCTAATGAGCAGGTTGCAGAAGGCCTAATACTACAGGAAAAAGGCCAATATCTTTGCACTAAATGCAATTCCATGATTGGAGAATATCGTACATTTTCTAAGAATTAATTTTATGAATCCTAAATAGAGTTCTCTTTTTTTTATTCAAGATAGTTGTTGCCAGCAATGAACGCATTTTTGATCTTTGAGAGTTATTCCATCTACTGTTTCAACAAGAACTTTCTTTAAGCATCCAGGACAAGTGACGGCCTTTTTTGTAATGGACATAGTGTCCTGATCATATATTGTAAAAATAACAAATACAACTTTGTATGATCAAGTCGAACGAATCGCATTCAAATTTCGCTAAATCACTATCAGTTATAACAAAAATATGGTTTAGTTAAATGTTTTAATGACTTGTTCTAATTCCCTAGAATAAGAACAAGTTAAAAAATTAGACCAGTCTAATTAGTTTCATCTAATTTTCGAATAGTTTAAAAACATAATATTCTAAATCAGATATATGAGAATTGATTCATGTAAAAAATGTGGACGGATACTGGAGATTTCGCGACAATGTACGGTTTGCGAAGACCCAATTGAGTTTCATTGTACTGAATGTAAGATAGTAAATGAGGAACAAATTCATCTAAACTGTATGCTTGTTGGTTTTAATTTCCATCTTCTAAAAGCAATAAGTGTATAGTTAAAACAATCTTTTCTTTTTTATTCAAATTTCAAAAACTAGATTAGTTGTTTAATTGCCATAAATTTCAGTGAAAAAACAAATAATTTCAGCTGGAATAGTAGCAGCGCTAGTGGTTTATTTTTCAATGACGCTAGTTGTCTTTCCCCAAGAATTTGCCTCAAAAACACCAATAGAGCCACAACCAATCCACTCTATTTCGCTAACAGATGAGCAAATCAAGCTTGGTCAGTCATTCCACATAGCAATACAAATCGAAAACCAAAATGATGTTTCAGATATTTTGATAACATCTGTAGCGTTTCCAAAACTAGAACAAATCAAAGACAATGTTGAGATTATCTCATATGACTATACTCAATCTCCAAGATACATCAAGGCAGAGGACAAACTCATGTCAGAGTATACTTTAGGGGGACTGGTTTTAGCACAATATCCATCAATTGAGGCATATTCCAGAAACGTTCCGCCAGATACCTCATACCAGATGGAGCTCAAAGTCACACCAAATGATCCTGGCTCCTTTGAGGTATACATCAAAACTATAGCAATACCACACACCACTGACCTGTCTCACTATCCTTATGATGGGATGCTAGACTCTCAAGGAGAATACGTCTCAGTGTATACGGTTCAAGTCAATCCTTAATTACACAAAAAATTGCAAGCTAGAATCATGGAAATATCACAAATGCGTATCTTTTCTGAGGGAACGAATCAGAAATTATTTTTCTTCTCAAATCTTGTAATTTCGTTTGGAATTTTACTGGTTACAGTTGGCGGAGGATGGGACATTACAAACCATCTTTTAAACAAGCCGGAGGCCTTTTTTTCTCTCCCTCATGCACTGCTATACATAGGTGTTGCAATTGCACTTTTTGCAACCATACTAATGTTTACTAGATGGCACAGACTGCCCGAAGATCAAAAATCATCTTACAAATTTCCAGTAATGCTTGGAATAATTGGTATTTTTGTACTGGTTTTGTCAGGTCCATTGGACTTTATGTGGCACAGCAGTTTTGGACTGGATGGCCTTTTGAGTCCACCTCATCAAGCATTACTTTCTGGATTGTTTTTATGTACAGTTGGTTCGATGATTTCGATTCTACGATATGGTAGATCACACAAAGGAAAAAACTATTCTTTGCATCACTTTATGGTGGTGCTGGCCATTTTGCCTGTCTGGTTGGTTTGTACTGGCTTTTTGTATTCGTATTCTCTTCCATTTTCACAAACAGAATACTTTGATTTTAATCCAGAAATTTACTTTGCAGCAATATTTGCAACAATTTCTTTACCTTTTTTGAGCTCGACCATTTTGGTTTTGGGCTCAAAGCTTGCAAATTACAAGTTTGGAATCCTATCCATTACTGGAATACTCTTGCTAATCATTAATGCTGCAAACTCGATTGTTCCAAATCCTGCACTAATTGACACCATTCCGTTTTACGCATTGACTGTGATTCCACTTGTTGTAGCTGACACAATACTAGCCCAGAGTCAGAGAAAAGCTGCAATTTATGCTGCAGGATGCATTTTGGGCTCGACTTTTTTCTTTTTGTATTTCCCATTAATCACTCACATATACAATGAGGTAATCTTTGACAGAGTAGTTTCTGGCAGCGTTACCTCAAATGTGTATTTTGAGTTCATGCCTGTTGTTTTTCCAATAATTGTAGGTCCAGCAATTTTTATGGGATTGATTGGAACTATTTTTGCAGATAAGGTTTTGGGCAAAGTTCATAGAAAAAACTAGACGAGAAATTCCTCACATTTAACAAACACAAGATCATAGCCATTCTAAAGCAGATTAACAATTCTTAAACCTCCACTTTTTCTTTTTTTATTTCAAATTTCGCTAATTTACTTTGAGCCTAGACGACTGGAAGAGTTTCACATTCCATCAAAGGAAGAAAGTTCCTTAAAGATTTTAATTTAAAAAACAATTTTACAATAGTTTAATTACAACACGATTTCACCAAGTTTTAGAAAGACATGCTATTTGATAGAGAAAGAGAGATGTTTACCGCAACCTGTGGTGACTGTGGAAATGAATGTAAAATACCATTCAAGCCAAAAGACGACAGACCTGTTTATTGCAATGAATGTTTCCAAAATCACAAACCACAACAACGTAGTGGTGGCTCTAGATTTAGCAGAGGATCGAGTTATGGCAGAAATGAGGGAGGTTCCAGGTTTAGTAGAGGTTCAAGAGGCGACAGACCAAGAGAGATGTTTACCGCAACCTGTGGTGACTGTGGAAATGAATGTAAAATACCATTCAAGCCAAAAGACGACAGACCTGTTTATTGCAATGAATGTTTCCAAAATCACAAACCACAACAACGTAGTGGTGGCTCTAGATTTAGCAGAGGATCGAGTTATGGCAGAAATGAGGGAGGTTCCAGGTTTAGTAGAGGTTCAAGAGGCGACAGACCAAGAGAGATGTTTACCGTAACCTGTGCTGACTGTGGAAATGAATGTAAAATACCATTCAAGCCAAAAGAGGACAGACCTGTTTATTGCAATGAATGTTTCCAAAATCACAAACAAAATTAGTAAATTGTTTTGAGTAACTCCCAAAACTTCGCAATTTTATCAAAAAAAAGATTTAGAATTCCTTCAAATTCGCGAAATCATTTACGCCGAGACGACTGGAAGGAATTCGGTAAATTGTTCCATATTCTAAAAATTATTTATTCGTGGTATGAACCAAAAATGTGTAAATGACGAGAAACTTGTATGTGCGCGAGATTATCACAAT
This sequence comes from Nitrosopumilales archaeon, assembly GCA_016276965.1. Classification (GTDB taxonomy): domain Archaea; phylum Thermoproteota; class Nitrososphaeria; order Nitrososphaerales; family Nitrosopumilaceae; genus CSP1-1. Next base: position 7,314 of record JADNRU010000031.1, read on the forward strand.
TCTCAAAGAACCAAGACTGTGTCCTACTTGTGAAAAAGCTGATAAACTCGAAGAAAATATTGTACTTGAAAATATTTCCCAAGGCAAAACTTTTCTATGCACACGTTGTGAAGCATTAACCGTAGTTACACATCTTAGCCTAAGACGAGTAGAATTATCAAGCCTGATAGATGACACTATAATGCTAAAAGAACCATACCTCATAAGAAAGGTTAGCTACTAAATCATTTTGAGAAAATCCTACTCTTGACCAGCTATTGTCATCAAGGTCAGAGTTGATCTAATTCTGGGAATGTAACGAATTTTTCTATTTACTGTATCTCTGAGTTTACCTACATCATCAGATTCTATCTTGGCTACAATGTCATAGGCTCCTAAAGTACCTAGCACTTCTTTGACTTCATCATTTGTTTTTAATTGTGAAATAATATCTTCTTCAAAACCTAAATCACAACTAATTAATACATACGCAAATGTCATAATCTAATTTAGTAGACATAATATTTCAATAGTGCGATATTTTTTTTTCATAGTTTATTCCAATTTCGCTAAATTATTTTTTATTTCAAATTTCCAAATTGGAACCATCAAATGAAGGATTTGGTCGTAAACGCTTTAAGTTAATTTGGTAAATACTCTCTATGTTTAAGTCGGCAATCGTAATCATATTTGCATTCGTGATATTACTTACCGCTTTAATTGCTATTACTCCTGTACTTGCAGTTCCTAATGAGAATGCAAGTGATAAAGCCAAATCTAAAGCAGGATTCATTCCAGAACACGCAGTAAAAATTACAGAAAGCCTTTACAGTTTAGGTAAAGCAAAAGATCACACTGGAAAAGTTGTGGAAGGATTCCTCTTCATTGATAATAAGAAATCACCTGCAAAGCCAGATGGTACACCAGGAAATGGTAATAAAAAGACAAAAACTGGAGAGACTAGCACTTGTTATACATTACTTGCAAAAGATGCCAGATGGAAGGCTACTGAACCATACATGATTGGTGCAGGAATTGATGTAGCACTTACACAAGCCAGCCTAAACGCATGGAATGATCAGGTTTCATTTGACATATTTGGTCTGCAGCAAGCTGGCAGCCCAGATGGCGCAGATTCTGGCTCACCAGATGGAAAAAATGAAGTAATGTTTGATAATCTAGGAGAAACAAACACAATTGCATACACCATAACATGGGGAATCTTCTCAGGTCCTCCAAGCCAAAGAGTATTAGTTGAATGGGATGCAGTATTCAATTCGGATTATACTTTCGGGGATGCAAATACTGCCACATCTCCTGTAATGGACTATCAAAATATTGCTACACATGAATTTGGTCATGCATTGGGATTGACTCATCCAAGTGATGCTTGTTTCGAAGAGACAATGTACAGATATGCAGACATTGATGAAACAAATAAAAGAACACTCGAAGCTGGCGATATTGCAGGGCTAAACAAGCTGTATAGTTAAATCAATCTTTTCTTTTTATTTCAAATAACGTAGCTACAAAAAACTATACTATGTACGCACTAATCTATATGAAAATTCTGGGTCATTTTTGCTGAAGAGTGTGGCCCATTTTTTGGCATTTTTTGGTAGATTACTAAAAGATGCTGTTTCCATTTCACTTTTCTTATCTGCTTTTACATATATGCCCATAAGTAATCAAAGCAAAAATACCAGTTAAGAAATTGTTTGTAATTTTTTCCAAACATCTGCTACACACGACTGGAAGAATTTCGCTAAATCAATTTACAATTCAAGGTTGACATAAAGTAATTGTTAATTTTTCTAAATATTCTTGAATCTTCGCAAGTTCAGATGACTTGTCAATAATTGGAATAGATGCATCCTTTAGCTGGAATTTTATTTCGTCTGAGATAGAATTTGAAATCACAACAATTCTGGCAGATGGATTTATCTTTCTAATATGTTCTATAGCATAAAGACCATCATAAAGTGGCATATTGATATCCAAAAACATAACATCAGGTCTGTGCTCCTCATAAAGTCTGACCGCTTCTAATCCATTAGAGCCCTTTCCAACAACTTTGACTTTGGGCTGGTTCATTTCAATATATTCAGAAAGCACATCTACTACGTCCTTGTGATCATCCACTATTACGGCCTTAACTGTATCTGCATCCATTTGTAAGTTAATGGTAGTTATTGCTTATAGAGCGGAGTATGTCCAAGAAACCACAACACTCATTTTCACTATCTGTCCTTCCAATTTCGCTAAATCATTTAATCAATGATTTGCCAAACTGGATTAGATTTATCTATAATTTAATCACGTAATTAGGCATATTGAAAAAATACAGTATACATGTTAAAACAAAACAACTCAAAGTCAATCCTGACTACTTTACTGGCAAAGTTCTTTTGAATGAAATTTCAAGTATAATTAAATCAAAAGAACAGAAAATTTATCATGTTACATTCAAAAATGGAGCTCGAACAAAAATACACAATCATTCAGGAGGTCAAATCCTAATTGTTACCCAAGGAAGAGGTAGTCTTCAATTGTATTCAAAATCAGGAAATAACAAATCAAAATTTCAAATCAAAAAAACAGATAAAACCAATCTTAACGAAGGAGATATTGTTTACATACCTGCAAAAAAATTACATACTCATGGCTCTATTAATAAAAAAAAAGTATTTTCACATATTGCTATTAATGCAAAACCCTCAATTAACAAAGAAGTAAAAACAACATGGTATGAATCAGATTTTAAAACAAAAGTAACAAAAATAATAATGTAATTTCGCTAAATCATTTTGAGATGTGTCTATAGTTATCTAAAGAAAGTTACAATATTTAGAAAAATAGACTAGTCTAAGGCTTTTTTGGGGGAGTACATAAGGATATCCAAGATTGCATAATGTCTCTGTTTAGGTCAGCAAATGCGTTTGCATTGTCACTGAAGGTTTTAACGTTTTTTTTGGCAGCATCAATAGTCGCAATTACAATTTGATCACGCACAGAACGTGTTTTTAAAAATTCGTCAGTAATATTTTGAAACATTTTTTGCGTTGCCTCTGGCATTCTGGAATCAAAACCTGATTTTGCAGCAAACTCTTTTTGGAGTGAGAGGTTTGCCTTGACCACATTTCTCCATGCATGAAGGTATTCTTCTTGAAGGTCATTTAGAGCGTGGAAATATCTAGATATTTCTTGCTCTCCCTGTGTAAAGTACTTGTCAACACTTTGTTGGTATATTGCAAAATTATCCTTGGTTTCTGTTATCGTCTTACTCATAATTTCACCTCCTTTTTGATTTTGGGGTTGGTCGTACCTGTACGTCTTGAATCATCCTTCTGAATTCTAAAAGGGTTGATTTTAATTCCGGTGGTCTAATTTGAGGCATTTTTACTTGTGAGCTACCAGATTGCACAATCTTTCTATTCAGTTCGGTAAAAGTTATCAAGTTATCATTAAAGCACTTTATGTTCTGCCTTATTACCTCAATTGAAGATAATAGAATTTTGTTCTGAAGAGCTTGTGTTTTGTCCTCCTTGGCAGCTAAATTGTTTATTAATTTAATGGTGGCATCAGGAACTTTAATACTTGTGTTTGACCCATGGGCAAATTTTTTTTGCAAGGTGATTGCTGAATTCATGCTTTTTTGCCACGAATCAATAATTTTCTCTTGAAGATCTGTAACCGACTGTAAATATACTGCAGTGGTTTTTTTTACGGAATTAAAGTAATTTTCAATACTTTGATTGTAAACCGTAAAGACATCTTCTTCCTTTCTAGTTGACGTTATTTTTGGTTGGGGTTTTGTTATCTTTGGGTGTTGTGAGAAAAAATCCTTTGATTTTGGAATATTTTTTAACATACCTCGGCCCTTTTTCCTGAGCTATTACGTTAAAATGAGTGATAAACATGTCGGTAAATTTTAAAACAAAGAAAAATTTTTTGAACACTTGTAAGTATGCCAGATCGGTAACATTACATTTTTACATGAATTTAGCAAAAAATCAGCTAATTGTTTAATTTCGAGTTTTACATATAATAGATAGTATATGAGTCCCCAATGTTACTACTGTGAACATATTTTCGATTCTAAAAATAAATTGTATGAGCATTTAAAAGTTCATTCAGTTACTAAAAAGAAGCAGGAAAAGAAGAACAAAAGAAAAAATAAGGAAAAATTAGAAAAGCGAAATTTGATTGAAGCTGGCCTCTCTCCTCTTAGTGAGGATAAAATTCTTGAACAATTCAAAGAGACTAAGAGTGGCGAACCTTCAAGAATATCTTCAAGGCCTAGAACAAAGTTATAATCACTAAGATTTCATTTTCGCTAAATCAAAATGCAAAACAATGATTTATGAAGATCATAGTAAAGCCCTCATAAAAATTTCAACAAAATAAAAAAAACCTACAAAAATTGAATCATTCAATAACAGTTTTACACACGATTTACAGGTTTTTCCTACATTATATCAAAATTCCTTGACTTTGGTGGTTTACTATAAAATACAAAATCATAGTCAGGCATCATGAGCAGAGTGATTACAGTTGCCAATCAAAAAGGAGGAGTAGGGAAAACAGACCTTGCTGTAAATTTATCATCACAATTAGCTGAGCTTGGAAAACGAGTCTTACTAATTGACTTTGATCCTCAAGCAAATGCAAGCTGGTATCTTACAAAAAACAGCTACAAGCTATCTACTGCAGATATTATGCTCAATGGAATTGCACTAGATGAAATCATTGTAAGTTCCTGTGTCAAAGGACTAGATGTTGCCCCGTCTACTATGGGACTTTCTGCAGCTCAGATACACCTATCTCAAGATGTAAACATGCAGTTTAAGCTGAAAAAAAAGTTAGAGATAATTTCAAGGAATTATGATTTTATTGTAATTGATACACCGCCTTCACTTGGACCACTAACGATTAATGCGTTTACAGCCTCAGACGGAATTGTGGTTCCAGTTCAGACTCACTTTTTCCCAATACGTGGGCTGTCTGATCTTTTAAGAATAGTTGAAGAAATTAAAGAGGTAATTAATCCTGATCTCCGTGTTTATGGAATTGTTCTAACCATGTTTGATCGCCGAACAAGTCTTGCAAAAGAGGTAAAACATGTCATATCAGAACGCTTTGGTGGAATGGTTTTTGATACCATAATACCTGTCTGCGTAAAACTTGCAGAAGCCCCAAGTCACCGAAAACCAATCTGCATTTATGCACCATCAAACAAGATTGGCAAAATTTACAGAGAGCTGGCGGAGGAGTTTCTTACACGCCTAATCGACTAGGCCAAGATCCTTTTGAGCTGAACTCTGACAAGCGAGAAAAGTGTCTAGATGTTTTTTTTAAACCAAGTCAGTGTATGCTAGAACCATTAGCTGATATTCCTCAACTAGATGAGGATGAATCTGAACAATCAACACAAAAACAAGCTCAAAAATCAAATGAGCAAAAAATATACGAATATCTAGAAGAGCACGGCCCGAGTGCTCCATTAAAGATTGCAGATGAGATTTCCCTTTCAGTACTAGAGGTGGTAGGGATTTTGCAACAGCTTGAGCGTAAAAAAAAGGTAATTAACTCCTGGCAGACTTGATTTTTTTATTCAAATTTCGCTAAATTACTTTGAGATTTGAAGAAAAAGATCCACTTTATCTAAAACTAACCCATATTATACGTATGAGCAATCCACAAGAATCAAAAGATATTTTTTCAATCTGTCAAAAAAACGTTGATAAATTTTTCAGCGAAATTGAAAAATCGACGCCAAAATATCAAGAATCAGCAGCTAAACTTCAGAAAGATTACATTACAGCATGGAAGGACGTCATTAATTCGGCCATTGCCTTAGAACAGGAATATGCAACCAAGGCAGGTTTGAGAGTTGATGTACCTGAAGCAGCTTTGGATGCTGTTCGGACTATAACAAGGCAGGCTAGCGATGCATTTGTAGCTCAAAATAAGGCTGTAATGGATTCTGCGGAGGTAACAAAACAAGCATTCAATGCATTCAATGAGAATACAAAATCGTTTGCTTCACTGAACAGAAATATAATGGGATACATGATGTCAGTTTTAGATCAAAGATCAAAAACCTAGGGCACAAAGTCCTTACTTTTTTTTATTCTTATTTCACAAATCATTTTGAAGATTAAAGAAAAAATCATAGATCCAATTTTGAGAATCATATATTTGCATAAGTAATAGGGTGTCGTATCATATACAATGGATTTTAATCAACTACTCCAAAGAATAATGGATTCGGATCCTAACATCAGGCATACGGTGGTAACTGACCTGGAAGGCAATATCACCACTGTTAATCATCGTGAGGGAGTTACAAATTACTTGTCAGAAGAAGAAACTGCTTCATCGCTCAAACGAGCAGCAAGTGCATGGAAGGCAAGAAAAGAATTGGCACCAAAAATTGGAAATGGGATATACGCAGTTGCAGCATTTGAAAAGATTACTCGAATCACCTTTCCATTAGGACAAAACAATCTTCTCTATGTAAGTATGGGTTCAAACAAAGTTAGAACAGACTCTCATCAAGGAGGTCAGAAAGAGATCATTGAACATGTGATAAACATATTGAGTGGAGATCCTACAATAGAGTAGCCAACCCTTACTTTTTTTTATTCTTATTTCGCAAAATCATTTTGAGATATAGATGAATCAAGCAGGGCATACACCCCACTTGATAATGAAACCTCACCAAATTCCATTTTTGGTTAATAGATCATTGAACTACAAACCATTAAAGCGAATCCATATATTGTTTATTTAAAACAAAAACCCCCTTCAATTTCGCTAAATTACTTTGATCGGAACTATCAATTAACAAAATTTCTTATTTGATAATAACCTATACAATCTATGAAAATTCTGTTTCTAATTCTTTTCATGATTTTAATTTTGATTACAAGTACTCCATCTTTTGCTGTAGAACGATTTAGTGAAGATCCACTCACAAGTATCTTTACCCATGACGTCCAAATGGGCGAGTTAGCAATAATGTGGCTGGGAAATCACCAGAAGGGTTCGTTAGAAGGTTATGCTTCAGCAGGCTTTCTCTTAAAAACCAGTAATCATATTATTGCGATAGATCCATCAAGTTTACTCTTCGACGATATTGATTCGCTGGATAGGCTAGATGCAATTTTCATAACTCATGATCATGGGGATCATTTTGATCCTGATACCACTATAGCAATGCAAACCAAAACTGGCTCCTTTGTAATTGCAGATCCAACTTCAGCATCAATGTTAAGTGGCAAAATACCTGAAGATAAGCTCATCGTAATTGAATCAAACGAACAAATGACTATCTCTGAAATTACTGTTGATGCATTTGCAGCTGAACATCCAACTGAAACCCCATTGATCTATGTAATTGAGTTTGATGGATTTAGAATATTTCATGGGTCTGATTCAGCTTTTGTTGAAGACTTGAAAAAAATAGAATCTCCAGTTGACATTGCATTTGTTCCAGCAGGAGATCCTTCTCCTACGGCATCTCCCAGCGATGCATTTGAGATGATAAAGGCAACTCAATCGTCAATTGTGGTTCCAATGCATGGAAGTCCAAAACAGATAGAAATGTTTCGTGATTTGGTAGATATGTCTGATCAAAAAACAGAAGTGATAATACCAAAACCACTAGAGATGATTATACCATCATTTCTAAAAATTGAAGAGCCAAAAATTCCTGATTGGATTCGAAACAATGCAAGATGGTGGTCAAATGGTCAAATATCTGACCAAACCTTTCTTTCAGGAATACAGTATCTAATTGATCAGGGAATCATGATTGTTCCAAAAACTGAAGTTACTATAGAAGTTGCATTGCCATCACTACCAAGTTGGGTAAAAGACACAGCAGGATGGTGGGCAAATGGTCAAGTTACTGATGATGATTTTCTAAATGGAATAAAGTATTTGGTTGAACATGGAATAATTCGACTATAGGTTTTCTAACGTTAGGTTGTGAAGGTAAGAGATACAAATCCATTCCAATTTCTCTAAATCATTTTGAGATTTGAAATGGTCTAGTTTTAAAATTTAGACAGTGTCAGAATCATCCCAGGCAAGGTATAGTGTGTTACCTTCCCGTCCAACATTTAGAACTCCACCTTTTTTGAATGTGATTTTGTGAACCTTGTTTTCGGTATCTGTAACTTCTATTACTGCATTGTCTACCCCAGATTCATACATTGGTGGACTCTTTGAAATCATACCCCAATCATTTTCGCCCATGCTGATATCTCCATTAGTGGCTAGCTCTCCCATGTTACTCGAAATGAGTGCTCGTATAAAACGATTTTAAAAAAATAATTAAATTTAGCTAAATTACTTTGAGATTTGAAAATTCTTAATTCTGAAACAAGAGGTAAAAATATTAAATTACGAACAAATTTGAACTAGTCAATTATATACTCATCATAGGTGGTTTTTGGGTGGGAAAACGTCAAGTCAAAAGTGAAAGTGAATTAAAAAAAATCCGTTTACCTGAAGAAGGTGAAATTTTTGGTAGAGTGCTAAAACTGCTTGGAGGGGAAAATCTTATGGTAAAGTGTACTGACGGAATAACCAGAAGAGGAAGAATTAGAGGAAAATTGAAACGACGTGTATGGATTCGAGAAAACGATATAGTAATAATTGCTCCCTGG
>JADNRU010000032.1 GCA_016276965.1 Nitrosopumilales archaeon
AAAGTTGCAGTTCTTGATTTGGCTTTTACAGATAATCCAAAAATTTCAGAAAACATAGTTGAAGTAAAGTCTTTCCGACATGATTTGGACTTTACCCCTCTACAAGGAACTGGCACAGAAGCAGAACATGGTACTGCTGTAGCTGAAATACTTGTTGATGTTGCCCCCGATGTAGAATTATTTTTGTATACAATGCAAACTGATTTAGAATTTACAGTAGCAATTGATGAGGCAATCTCAAAAGATGTAGATATCATTGTAATGTCGGCTGGTTGGCCAAATTATCCAACTGATGGTAAAAGTCACATCACTAAGAAAGTTGAAGAAGCAATTAGTCACGACATTGTTTTTGTAGTTCCTTCAGGAAACTTTGCAGACAAACATTGGGAGGGAACGTATTCTGACTCTAATCTCAATGGCTGGCATGAGTATTTGGATTTAGATGAAGGATTATCAATAACCGTTACAGAAAACAGAATTTCTGAACAAAAACCAATCACTTCATACCTAATGTGGGATGATGGTATGGACGATATCAGCGATTTTGATTTAGTCCTAGTAGATCCATTGGGTCAAATAGTTGATTATTCTGCTAACGAACAAATTACAAAAAATGACACCCCGTTTGAGTACATCCACCACATACCAGAAATGGAAGGACTCTATGCATTGGGTATTGTATACTCTTCAGAGGGAAGATCCGCAAATGACATTCCTAATACGAAATTAGAAATTTTCACTCCAAGTGATGAACTTGAACATTCTATTGTAATTAGCAGTGTGTCAGTTCCTACCGATGCAAGTGGAGCTATTGTAGTTGGAGCAGTAAATCATCTTAATGGTGAGTTAGAACCATTTAGCTCTCAAGGACCAACCAATAATGGAAGATTAGCTCCTCATGTTGTAGGTCCAGATGGAGTGACAACAATTGCTTTAGATGGAAAACCATTCTTTGGTACATCAGCTACTGCACCTTATGTTGCAGGAGTTGTAGCACTATTACTAGAAACTAATCCGGAAATATCACAAGAAAAATTATTGGAGGAAATTGCACAGAATACAGATTCAAGTTTGTTGTCGATACTTGACGAATTCGATAATGCAATGGGCTATGGAACAATAAACGCAGTATTTTTGACTCAAACGGAGGTAATTGAATGAAAATGATGCAACCTTTACAAAATGAGATGGAAGGAAAGAAACTACTAAGCTTACTTGTTGTCAGTGGAATATGTTTCTCAGCCATTTCCTTTATTGTCTTGAATGATGACGTTATAGCATCTTCCGAATCTTTATCCAAATCTGGTGTTCCTGTACTATGTGAGAATGGATTATGCAATCCAATAGGATCTGAAACTAAAGCCATAGGTAATTTCATTCAACAGGGAAATGATGTGAATTCGATAGGTGTAGCCGCTAATGTTGAAGTCTTCACCGACTTAAAATTTGTGAAAAATAATGTACAAAAACAAGATTTCAAAATTTCAGGAAACAAAGTAACACTATTTGCCGAAAAAGACAGTTTCATTAGAGAAGTGGTTAAGAGCAGTAATGAAGGTTCTAGTGAAGTCCTAAGAGTAATGGGAACTGCAGGTACAAACAATCGGGCAATGTTGGCTTTTGATCAGACAGAAATTGAATCCTTAACTCAAGGCAAGAATTTAGAATCTGCAACGCTTAAGCTATACGTAGAAAGCAATGACGGAAACTGGAAAGAAGGTCAAATGATTAACATTTACCATCTGAGAGATAATTGGATAGAAGGAACAGGAGCAAATACTCCATTTGGAAATTTAGTAGGATCTGAAGAAGGTATTACATGGAATTGCTCCTCAGATAGTACTAGCTGTACAACAAAATGGAATGGTGGATACTTTGAAGAAACTCCAACTGATTCATTGTTCATTTCCAATCATGTTAAAGATGGTTATTGGATAAAATTTGATGTAACTGAAGATGTAAATGATTATCTTTCCGGTTCACCAAACTTTGGCTGGATAATCTTAAAGAGTGAAGAAGATAAACCTGGGAGAATTAATTTTGCATCAAGAGAAGCTCAATCAAACATACCCGAACTAGTATTGGTGTTGTCTAAATGAATAGAAAAAAAGCAATCACAAACATTTCTTTAATGATTGTCATAATTTCAATGATGGCGCCAATTGCGTTGTCAGAATCTTTTGCACAAAGTGAGCAACAGCCTGTATGGCAATTACTTTATCTCAAAGAGGATTTATGCCGAAATAACGACGACCAAGTAGCTGATGGTTATGCAGACTTGACTACCAAATATTTTGAACTATATGAGCTTAGTAATCTCGGAAAAGAAGCTTATTGTATTACAGTATCCGAATATGCAAATTATAAAGAAACGATGGAAGTTGATTTGGTGATTTTAGTTTTTGATGATATAATGGGTGAAAAAATCTTACAATCAAATGACTTGGACGGAATTTATGCCCATATGGGAAATGAAAGATTGACAAATCACACCATTATTCTATGTGACTGTTCAACTGATAAATTAAGTTTTGAATCTGCACTTACTCCTTGGATTTTATCTCATGAACTTTCTCATTTTGTATTATCATACAAAGGTTACAGCAAATCAAACATCCAAGAAATAATCCATTCAATTGAAAATGAATACAGTGAATGTGTACAAGTATTTCATGTAGATGCCAACTGTGCTAGTGTAAAGATAACCACTCGCGGAGATTTAACAGCAAGAGATTACATTGTAATGACTCCTTACAAGCCTGCAGTTGGAAATAGCTTAATCAACTACATATCAGATGATATTGGATCTAATACAATAGAGTTACAGCGTGAGATTACCAATTTATGGGTGACAGGAGCAATAGATGATACTGCATTTGTGGCTACAATAAAACATCTTGTAGATCCTCCAATAGAGAAAAATTTTGATGATGTGGCTTACTTTTTAGAAATGGAAAATGGATTTATTATTTCTGAGCTAGTTAAGAAAACCGAAACTGATTGGCAAGAATACCTAAATCCATTAGAAGAAGAAACTCTTCAACCATTACTTGATTACATTGTCCCTCCATCTGAAAGTCAAACAGAATTAGATGAACAAGATCAATTCCCTCATTGGTTTAAAACAAGAGCATTGTTGTGGACGGAAGAAAAAATTAGTGATGATGTTTTCTTTAACGGAATTGAACATTTAGCTAGGTCGGGGACAATCCAGCTAAGTTAACAAAAAACCAAAAATTTTTCGAAATCAATCATTTTTTTTATTATGGCTTTTAGTTTTGGTTATAGCTTTTGGTTCTTTTTCCATCATTGCTTTTTTAATTAACGGAGCTCGATCTTTTAGAATTCTATTAAATTCTTGAATATCCTCTAATGAGGGAGATTGCCTTTGATTGGTGTATAATTGGATGAATCCAGTGTAAACACATCCTGCGATAATTCCAAAAGCTGTGTCATGTACTGATTCTACTTCGGGAACATATTCTTCAGCAATTTGTCTGTATGATGAGGCCTCACTAATGTAATAATCAATTTGACTATCAATAAATTCTCTAGTATATTTTGAAATTGCCATTTTCTAACATCTATTTTGCTAATTTATAATCTTAATTTTTTCGAAATCTTGCATAAACTGTTAATTTCTTGTAAGTGCTTTTTTACTACATGTGGAATCTAAATCGTGAAGACGATTACTATCGAATATATGATTCCAAAAAAGACATTGCAGGATATTTTGATCCTGATTATGGAGAATTATTCCCTAAAGAAAAAGAACAAGAACTGATTGAACAAATGCACAAAAATAAAGACAAAATCCCTGGTGGATTTTTGATGGTTCCGATGGTAAAGTTTGGTATTTTTGAACCTAATAAAGAAATGAGCATAATTCAATTACAAAAGCAATTTGATTCTGTTCAAGAACGCCTAACTCTTTGGAAAACCTTTCTTTCTAATTCAAGTGTTAGACTTCATTTCATTAGAGTAGCACATACTGATCAAGACATGCTTAGTATTACATTTCCAATAAAATTTAGTCAGCCAATACCACTTGAAAAAAATGCTCTATTATCGGAAATCAAACCTATTTTGGATTCGCTGCAGAAACAACGTTTGTTATGAGTCTACCCGAATATCTTGTCAAAAGGATATATGCTGAGACTGAAGATGCAAGCAAAACCATGGAACCTAATGGAAATTCAGGAACAGCTGCGTATTCTTCTGATTCAGCTACAAGTGAATAATCTACTATTGGCTGTGATTGTATCTTGTCTGGAACTGATATCAAAAAAAATGATTCGTCATTGGACTGTAAATAATCCGGTTCTGTGTGAGCTTTAGATACTGCAGCTACTTTTCCATCTCTATCATAAAGTGTCGCCACGACAACTACTGTATTTGCAGTAATTTCACCTCTGTTGGTAACTGTACCCATAATTGCCAAATTATCAAATTCATCTCGCAAAAATTCTGAATAAGTAATATCAATTACTTGGCTTTTAGGATCAGCGACTTTGAAATTCACATCCAAAGTATATTCATCTACTGATTTGCTCTGGTCACCTAATATCACAAGATCAAAAGGTCCTTTCATTCCCGGCATGATAGTATTTACAAAAGACGATGTGCTTTTTGTATCAAGAATTTGTCCATTAGAAAATAGAGTTACATATACAATAACTTGGTTAACCGGAGCATTCAAGTCATTTTGGATTTCTCCTACAATGTGTAAAGCACCATCATTTCCAAAATATTGTCTATCATTTTGGATCGATATTTCTCCCCAAGCATTTGAAAATCCCATCATTAATGGTATTAAGAAAATGAGATATTTTTTCAACACACAAAATAATTTTACATAATTAAAGAAGTTATGGGTAAAATTTGTTCTTAGTAGGATTAAAAATTGCCATTTCTCAAATCATCAAATACTCAATTTTAGTAATTGACTCTCAGTATCAACTAATCTATGTAGGTTCCTTTTGCATCAGTTTTGAGTTCTATAGTTATTACGGTTCCACTGATAAATGAATCATTTCGAATTGTTCTAACCTTTGCAACATCCAAATGATGAGGCCAAATTTCTACGACTATTGCGCCTACCTTTACATTTTCTGGGGCATCGGTAATTTCAATGTCATCTTTTTTAATCCCATAATCCTGCAATTTTTTAATAGAATGTTCAACTAATGGCGTGGGATTGTTATGATCTATTACCCAAACAATTCCAGCGTATTCGATTTTTTCCAATTTGGTTGAAATTTTGTTATCTTATATAACAATCATTCGGGATTGACAACGTTTAGAGTCATTGTACTAACCACTCTAGCAAGTCTTCGAATTTTAGTGGATACTGTCTTTTCAAAATCTTCTTGAGTTTGTGCATGAACTTCGGCTATTATATCATAGGCCCCAAAAGTAAGATAGGCTTTTTTTACTTCAGGAATTTTTTTTAATTCTTCAACAATGTATTCTTCTGCCCCCAAATCACTATTCAGTAAAATAAAACCAATATGCATTACGTTTTCTTCGCTCTCATTTGTTATTACTTGTCTTTATCAGTTACCCTGAGATTCAACTTACCATCGACTTCTTAAACCGTAATAATTTTTTGAACCACTTTTTTTATCATCAGATTTTTTACTTCGTCCATATTGATCTCTAGCTGATTGCGCTCTTCCTCGAGATGAATGCCCCTTTCGTCTATCATAGTGTATCCTTGGGCGGTATCCCATTCTTCTTGGCCCCATATTCCGTTTTAGAGGATCCGGAATGTGAATTTCAATTCCTAGCTGTTGATTCAAATCAGTCATTTTCACCTTGGTTTGGTTTTTAATAATTTTCCAATCGCCGATTGAAGAATATGATACAAGAGTAATCGCCCTTCCTTTTGCACCTGCCCTTGCAGTCCTACCTATTCTGTGAAAATAAACCAATTCTTGATTTGGCACGTCATAGTTAACAATCAGGGCCACTTGAGGTACATCAATTCCTCTTGCAGCAACATCGGTTGCTACAAGGATGTCTGTTTTTCCTCTTCTAAATTTTGACATTGATTGTTCCCGTCTATGCTGGGACATGTCGCCTTCAATTACCCCAACGTTATAGTCACTTTTGTAAAGCATTCTGGCAACATCTCTAGTTCTATTTTTTGTGGAACAAAAAACAATAGTTTGACCTTTCTTATTTTCCTTGATGAATGTAATAAGATGTTTAAGTTTATCTCGGTCTTTAATTATAAGAAATGATTGATCAATTCCTTCTCCACTTAGCTCATCAGCATCTAGTAAGAATTGTTTTGGATTATTCAAGTAATTTTCAGCTAAACGTAAAATTTGAGTTGGCATAGTTGCAGAATATAGTGACATTACTTTTTGTTTTGGAGTAAGTTTTAAAATGAATTCTATATCTTCAATAAAACCCATATCTAGCATTGTATCTGCTTCATCAAGAACCAGATGTTTGATATCTCCAAGTTTAATAGAGCCTCGTTTAAGATGATCAATTAATCGTCCAGGAGTGGCAACTACTACTTCAGATCCATTTTTGAGGGCATCTAACTGAATTCCAATTCCTTGTCCTCCATAAATGGTCGAGGTTTTTATCCCAGTGTATTTACCAAATTTTCTAATTTCATTTGTTATCTGAATTGCAAGTTCTCTTGTGGGAGCAATGATGAGACCTTGGATTCCCTTTTGAGGGGTTATGGCTTGTAACATAGAAATTGAATAAGCCGCAGTTTTCCCCATTCCAGTATGTGCTTGACCTACAACGTCTCTTCCAGAAAGCAATGCTGGTATAGTAGCTACCTGAATGGGAAATGCTTCCTTAAACCCCATATCCCTTAATCCATCAAGTATGGATTGTTTAATTCCTAATTCTTCAAACTTTGTCATTTTTTCATCTTTCTTAAGCAATGACAGAAAAAGCTCATTGCCGTTCCGTCATTATTCCGATAATTTTCATGGAAAATTTACGTCTAATAAACCCTTGTTAAAAATACTCGAGCTTTATTGTGATAAGAAAGAATCCAAAGCCAATGGAGAGATTTGGACTCTCGACCTTTCGCTTACAAGGCGAATGCTCTAGCCAGGCTGAGCTACATTGGCATGAGGTAGGAAAGAAGTTTTGTAGGTTTAAAATGTTCTTAAAAAAGTAATTTGCACTCAAGCAAAAATACCGTCAATTTTTAATAACGTATTGCATTGACCAACGTAGTTGAGATACATTCCACCAAAAAAGTTGAAGGTATTAATGATTTTATTTTTTGGTACAGGCATTTGGGGTATTACACTGGGTCTATTGGAAAATGTTTTCTACTTAACTATATTGGGCGTAATTAACATCTGCCTTGGTGGTTTTATCGGATGGCTATTTTTTACTCAAAAACCCAAACTAAAGGATAAGAGAAAGAAATAGTGTGATTACAACTAATATGTTAGTTGCAAAATGCATTGCATAAGAATGGTTTAATCCTTTTTTATCGTAAACGTATTTGAACAAAAAACCAATTGGAATTAACATCAATGCCATGTGAATTTTTACACCCATAGCTACATGCATTAAAGCCCATACAACAACCATTTTTTTTGATTTTCTAAAATAAAGCTCTTCAACATAATTAATGTGAATAAACATGTATATCAAAAGTGGAATAAAAGGTAAAATTCCCCAAACCCCTTGATCTGCAAACGGTCCAAAAGCAATATTATATCCTAACCAACTCCAGTTTAGAATTGGAATAGAATCAATGTATTCAAAAGCAAAAAAAGCATATGCAATAATGATTCCAAATGCAAGGGGTGCAAATTTTATGGATTTAATTCCCTTTTTTAAGTCAGCTACGCGTTTTTTTGTCTCTTTTAAAAGCAATAATGAAGCTGCCACGGTAATCACGTAATAGCCAATTACAAACCCCTCTGATTCAAAGATGGATAAATCCAAAACAAAAAATCTTAAGATTTATTCTATAAATATACTGGTTTTTTAAAATCTCACTAAAATGTGGTTCTCTAAATAATCATATGTGTGAGAATCTAACAAGAAGTATGCAAGAAGGAGATTCGGCTTTCAATTTTGAACTAAGAGCAAGTGATGGTAATACACAAAGCCTTGCTTCATTCAAAAACAAGAAAAATGTCGTTTTGTGTTTTTATCCAAAAAACCATCTTTTTGCATGCCCATCAAAAAAGGTATTCAAAATGGCAAAGAGTGTGATTTCAGCCTACCCTGAAATTAAATCCACTGACTCGGTATTGTTTGCTATCTCAATTGATACCGTTGAGGATCAAAAAAAATTTGTAGCAGAGTACGAGATACCTTATTTGCACCTCAGTGATCCCACAAAAGATACATGCAAAAAATATGCGGGTCTTAACTTAGCGGGTCTTGCAAAGCGTTCAACCTTTCTTATTGACAAACAAGGAGTAATCAAGAAAATTTTTAGAAACATTGATGTAGAAAAACACGGTTCGGAAATTGCTGATTTTCTCAAGAAATTGTAAGATTTTCTGATTCTAATCAAACTATAAATAGTAAAAAATTTGAACAATGAAAGAATTGTTAGACCTTGTTGCCAAGAAATTGTTTCTCACAAAAGGGAAGGGCATACACGAAGATAGACTAACAAGTTTTGAATATGCATTAAGAGATGCAGGAATTGCTGGAACGAATTTAGTTCTTATTTCAAGCATTTTTCCTCCAAGGGCAAAACTAATTTCAAGAAACGAAGGCCTTAAGCTCATTAATCCTGGACAGATACTTTTTACCATTTATTCCAAAAACCAAACAAAAGAACCACACAGATTAACAGCTGTTTCAGTTGGAGTTGCACAACCAGCAGATTCTAGCCACTACGGATATTTGTCAGAATATGCATCGTATGGCCAGACTGAAAAAGAGGCAGGAGATTATGCAGAAGACATTGCAGCACAGATGCTTGCTTCATCACTTGGAATTCCTTTTGATATAGACAAAAGTTGGGACGAAAAAAGACAACAATGGAACATTTCAGGAGAAATTTACAAAACTGCCAACATAACTCAAACAGCAATAGGCGACAAGCAAGGAAGATGGACCACTGTTTTTGCAGCCGCAGTATTACTTGTTTAAGATTTTTTTCTAAATCCTTTTAGATAGTAAACAGCAGCACCTACTGCAGCCATTATTATTCCAATTAAAACCAAAATTTGAATAAAGTCAATTTCTTTTTGTTCGATAATTTCTATTGTTCCATCTTCTAAAGCTTCTTGGTCACCAAGGGGTACCACCGTAAAAATTAATTCATGATCATCAACTGAAAACTCCTTACCAAAAAGATAAGTCGCCTCAATTTTATTTCCAGATTCTTGATCAAAAAACCATCCATCATTTGTAAAATCCGGAAATCTTTCGCCATTACTTAGAACCGTAGGGACAATATTTGTCCTTACTTGGTCCACTCTGAGTGGTTCTGAAGACAGCACAACTACTTTCAGTAGAGAATTGAGTGGATAGAAATCATCTATAAAGTATTTGGATCTTGTCAACTTTTCAACACCTAGAAATTCTAGTGGAGAAATCTCATCAATTTCTAAAGCTCTATTGGGATAATCAACAGATAATTTTAGCTGAAAAAGTGATTGAGTTTCTTGAGGAATAATAGATATTGTCATTGCAGCATTATTTTCTTTTGACAAATTTTTTGCTACTTCATAAAATCCCCCTGAATCTCTCAAAGCTCTTGGGAGAAGAATTGAAGAAAATTTTTGATACATGGATTCTGTATCTTCTTTTGGCATAGTATATGTTGCAGAAACAATTCCTCTACCAGAAACAACACCTGAGGTTCCCAGCTCAACATTAGTTTCATCCGTTGTATGAACATACACTGAATGAAACTTTGCATCAATGTCTAACCATCCATTAATTTGATCAATTAATGAATCGCCTAGCTCTTTGGCAGTATCTTGAATGGTGATAATTCCGCCCTCAATTTCGTCCATCGAGGTGTTTATGATAACACATCCTTCTTGTTGTACACCAAGAATGCATGATTCCTCATTAGTAATAATTACTGAATATATTTTGCCTGATTTTTGAATCTCTTCGACTAGTACAGAAGGAACTCTGATTTCTTGATTACTTGAGCTTTGAAGAGTAATGGCCGAAGTCACATTATTTGATAATCTTTGTTCAATTATCACTTCAGCAAGTTCTCGGAATGTTTTTAATTTTGGTTCTTGTGCTTGTGCATAATCATGACTGAAAAAAACTAAAGCTGCTATGGAAATTAAAATTACGAATTTGTACACAAAGTGCTGATTTTTAGTTTGAAATTATTAAGGTTACTCTTCTATTTTTTCCATCTTGATAACAAATCGATGGAAAAGCTCATCAGAATAATGCTCTTCACATACCAGAATTGTTTGGTTTTCTTCAGGTCCACAATCATAAGTAATACAATATTTAGGATCTTTGTTACAACATCTTGGTAACTCCAAACAGTATATTATAGTCAAACTTGATAAAATAGTTTCAAAAGTTTAAATTTAGCACTAATTTTTTGTATTTCGACATCGGTTCAAACCGAAGGGGAACATGACTGGCAGTCTGATGCGTTTATGACTGTCAGTCTCTTTATTATTAAAAATAAAAAAACTCGATCAGTAATTCTAAAAAATTATAAAATCAGTTCAAAGCAGATAATTCATCTACTTGTTCTTTGACGTAATCAAAACCATTTTGCCAAAATTTTGAAGTATGAATATCAATCCCATATTCATTTAACAATAATTCTGGTTTTTTTGATCCCCCTGCACCTAAAATGTTTACATAAGTGGTCACAAAATCATTTCCTTCTTTTTTGTATCTCTGAAACAATGATAGTGCAAGAAGATTTCCAAAAGAGTAAGCATAACAGTAAAAAGGTGAATGGTAAAAATGAGGAATGCAACTCCATTCTATAGCAAAATCATCTGTTAGATTAATGGAATTTCCAAATTGTTCCTTAAGATTTTTTAAATATAGTTTTGATATTTCATTAACAGTAGTACTTTGGGCGATTTTTTCATGAGCATTTATTTCAAATAATGTAAAAAACGCCTGTCTGATTATAGTTGCATACAAATCATCAATTTTTTCAGAAAGCATAATTTTTTTTTCTTCATCACTAATCCTATTAGATAAATTTTCATAGAGCAACAATTCTGAAAAAGTTGAAGCAGTTTCAGCCAAAGGAAGTGGTGCTTCTGAAACTAGGATTGATTTATCAGATGCTGCCTGGCTATGAACAGCATGTCCCAATTCATGGGCAAGTGTAAAGACGTCTTTTGATTTTCCTGTAAAGTTTACTAAAACATATGGCGTTATGCTAGGAGAAAGCGTACTGCAAAAAGCTCCTTCACGTTTTCCTGGCCTGACTGATGAATCAATATGCTTTTCTTTGAAAACTTTAGATGCAAATTGAGACAATTTTGGGCTAAATTTTTCAAGTGATTCTAAAACTAGTTTTACAGATTTATCGTAAGGATAATTTTTTTCTTTGATTTTAGAAGCAGGTGGAGAATAAAGGTCATATCGTCGAAGCTTCTTCATGCCTAACATCTTTGCCTTTTGCAAAAAGAATTTTTGAAATATTGGGGCATTTTTTTTACAAACTTCTAAAAGTGATTTTGTTGTCTTATCATCAACATCATTTGCAATATTTCTAATTGAAATTGGAGAAGAAAATCCTCGAAGATCTATTCCTTCATCTTTCCAGTTAAGTACAATATTTTGATAAATTTCACCAATGACTCCTTTGTTATCAGAAAATTTTGTTAATAATGCTTTGTATGAATTTTCTCTTGTTTTTGATTTGGAGCTTCTAACAAGATTTGAGAGCTCGTCTCTTGTTAGTTTCTTTTTTCTGCCATTAATTTTTACTTGATACTCAAAAGCATTGGTAATTTTGTCATACAATTTTACAAGAGCAGTATTTCCAGTTACATCTAAGATGTTGATGATTTTTTCTTCGGGCTCACTAAGAGAATATTTTGCTACTAGTCGTTTGTATGTTAAAAAACCTTCTAGGTCGCCAGAATCCTTTATCAATCTTTTTGCATTTTTTTCATCAATTTTTCTTTTCCACCATAAATCAAAAAACAAAGTACGATTGGAAATATCAGAACCAATTTTGTTCATCTTTGTCAACAATGATGTTGCTTCATCGGATTGGGTGTCAGCTGCATAATCCAAAGAAGCATAACCTCCAATTATGCTCATTTTTTCTGAAATTTCTTCTAAACTATGTAAAATTGATTGAAATTTTTTTGATGAAATTTTCGGGTCTAACTTTGTTTTTATTTTTTCAAACTGTCTTGATTTTTTTTCAACATTTTGAATCTGTCTTGAAAAAGCTGGACTTTTAGGATTTGTGACTAAACCATTTAGATTCCACTTGCCAGTTTCATATTTTACCATCTTAAAACAGATATTTGAGGTCTTTAAAAAATCAATAATATTCTTTGTGAACATAACACCATTTCCAGGGATGATCTTGTATTGCTATCATCACTGGGTGTTTTGTTTCTTCAAAATGTTTGGTTGCATGGAGGCCAACAGATGAATCACAACATCCAACATGACCACAAGTCAGACATTGCCTTATGGCCACCCAGGGTGTTTTTTCTTTTTCACATTCTTCACACCCCCTTGTATTTGGTTTTACGCCTTTTACTGCTTCAGTAAAATGTTCACATTCACTTGTCATATAGGACTCTAGAAATAACTAGTTTGTAAATTTTATAGAAAATACTGGACCGGATGGGATTTGAACCCATGACCTTAGCGAGATGATTACATCTTTACGCTGTGTGAGAGCGTCATCCTAGCCACTAGACGACCGGTCCAAGGTTTTTACAAAAAAAGAACTATTTTGTCTTTAGGTTAATGGTATTTGCCTACTTCTTTATTCCAAGTGTTCTATTTTTCAATCTTAGGTAGCTGTTGTGACACTTTCTACATCTCTTCGAAGACATAGAATTTCTTGCACCACAGTAAAAACAAATTTTCATGTGAAGAAGTGCCTTTTGAGCGATTTGTTTTTTTTCTGGGTCTGATATAGGCATATTATTTCCTCCTCTATTCACTCTCTTTTAATTTAACCGCACCACTAGCCCAGTTTTCCAGCCAATAACATAGGTAATTCTGTTGGCCTTTTGGCTACTGGTATGTTTGCTTTGTTAAACATATTTACCTTTGATTCAGCAGAGCCATAATTTCCATAAACAATTGCACCTGCATGCCCCATTCTCTTTTCTTTTGGTGCTGCTCTTCCAGCAATATATGCTACTATTGGTTTATTGAATTTTGTATCAATTACTCTCTGTGCTAGTGTTTCTTCTGCATCTCCACCAATTTCACCAACAATAACAATTCCAGCTAGTTTAGGATCATCTTTTATCATATCAAAAGCATCAATAAGCCTAGTACCGTTAATGGGGTCTCCCCCAATTCCAAGGGTAAGAGACTGACCAAATCCAGCTTCTGAAAGATTGTAGGAAATCTCGTAAAGCAAAGTTCCACTTTTTGATAACACTACAATGTTTCCTGGTTTGAAGGGACTAGCAGGCATGATTCCCAATTTGATTACATCTGGAATAATAACTCCAGGAGTATTGGGACCAATTACAATGGCATCATTTTTTTTGGCTATCTCCAGAGTTTGGAGAGTATCCCGCACAGGTACATGCTCCGGAATTGCAATTAGCAGTTTAATGCCTGCTTCAAGAGCTTCTTTTGCTGCGCCTAAAAAGAATTTGGCAGGAACAAACATTATTGAAATTTTTGAACCTGTGGCATCAACTGCTTCTTTTACAGTATTGTATATAGGAACATTTTCTAGTTTTTTGCCACCCTTTCCAGGAGTAACACCAGCTGCAATGTTTGTTCCATACTCAATCATTCTTTTTGTGTGGTATGACCCATAATTTCCAGTTATTCCTTGAACAATAACTGGTTTTTTGTTATAATCAGAATCATTTGGAGTTCCTCGAAGAATTTCATAAATGTTAGGCATTTTTTCTTACTCCAATTACTGCGGCGTTAATTGCTTCTTCTACAGAATCAAACAACTCAGTTTGTGTATTTTTTAACATCTCTTTTGATTTTTCTGCCTCAGCTCCTTTCAATCTTGCATAAACAGTTTGATCAATGAGTTTGTTTTTGTATGCTTTAATGAAAGCTGAAGCTACAGTTGTCGTCCTGACTATTCCGCCAAAAAGATTTACAAGGATTCCTTTAACTTTATTCATCTTGCTAATTAGAATAAGAGCTTCATAGACTGACTCTTCAGTTGCTCCTCCCCCAACATCTAGAAAACAAGCAGGTTTGCCACCATTGTCTGATAGCATATCAAGTGTTGACATGACTAAACCTGCACCATTTCCAACAACAGCAATGTCCCCATCTAATTCAATAAGTGAAAAACCACTCTTTTCAGCTCTTTCCTCTAGCTCTGTTCTCTCTAGGAATTTTGTTAACTCTGCATGTCTAAAGTTAGAATTATCATCTGTGATTACTTTACCATCTAAGGCAAGAAGACTTGCATCATTTAATACTGCAACAGGATTAATTTCCGCAAGTTCTGCTTCTTTTTCTATAGTAAGTTTTGATAATTTTTGTAACAAATCAACAAAATCTGGAATGGAATTTCCTTCTAGGCCAATTTCTTTAGCTACATCTTCTGCCACCTCCTTTTCTACATTTCCAAGTCCTACTTCTCGAATCACCTGATTTTTTACAGATTCTATTTCTACTCCGCCATCTGATGATGCAATAATAGTATAACATCTCTTACCACGGTTCAAAAATAAGGAAAGATAAAGCTCTTTTTTATACTCCACCATTTTTTCAAGTAAAATAGCCCGAACCTTCTCACCTTTTACTGACATTTCTAAAATCTGTGGATATTTTAATTCAAATTCATCTTGGTTGTGACATTTTAGGATTGCGCCAGCTTTTCCCCTTCCACCAACGGGCACTTGGGCTTTAATCACGAAGGGAAATCCTAATTCTTTCACATCTTTTCTTGCTTGGTCTATGTCTTTTGAGGTTAGGCCTTTTGGGATCTTAATATTATAATCAGAAAATAATTTCTTCGCCTGATATTCTAAAAGACGCATCAAAAATTTTCTTAGTTAAGATCCTTATATTCTATTATGGTTATCTCAGTTGATTCTCAAGCAATTCCACAGTTTGTAAGAATAAATCTCGACTTTTCCTAAGCAATCTTTCAGGGAATTCATCTAGGGTAAAAACTAATTGTTGTTGAAAGCTTGGAACCAAAACTCCACCAGAGGTAACCAACTGCTCAATAACATAATCTTTAGTTAGAGTACAAACGATTTCTTCGTAGGAATTATCTTCTTCTTCAAGTGTTTGGCGATAAAGAATAATCGGCGAATTAGTTTTTGCCACAACAAGAGAGCCTTTTTTTAATAAATCCCCCAAATGGTGTATTTGCCACGAATCAAGGCTAATCTGCTTTACCATATGTCTAATACCCAATTTTCTTATTTATTATGCCTGATTCGCTAAAAGCTAACTACCTACTACACTATTTCTATTCATATTTTCATTACTTTTTGTGCCTAAATTCAAGAAATTTGGGAATCTTTTTGAATTTCAAATCTCAAAGTAATTTAGCGAAATGATAGGACAAGAATGACTATTCAATAGTATTTTATGCGATTTAGCGAAATTGAAAAAAAGGAAAAGTTTAGCGTCGTCTTTTTCGTTTACGAGTA
>JADNRU010000033.1 GCA_016276965.1 Nitrosopumilales archaeon
CATTTTTTTTGCTTAGACCAAGATCACAAATAAAAAGTGTTTTTAATTTTTCATTTTTTTTAATTTTTTGTAAGGTTTCCATCATGCTTGGATAATCATCTAAAAGGGTTTCTCCTTCAAAGGCTTGTTTAATTAATGCAGCAGAGCTTATTCCATCAGCATCTTCTCTATGAGATATACAGATGACTTTGGTTCTTTTTGTTTTTGATTTTGAGGTTTTACTGGTTTTTTTGGTTACTGCCATACTTTCGATTCATTGACAAGGCCCTCATTTAAACCAAGAAAGATCAATATGGTTTATTTTTGCTAAAGGGTCTAGTTTTAAAAAGTGGTTTTTCTTTTTTTGATTCTAATGAAGTAGCATATTCTTCATAAAAAGAATTTCCATCTAACTGAGTCTTTACATCCAATTCTTGTAATTGTTTTAGAGTTTTTGCTGAGGCTGTAAGGATTGTATTGTCAACGCTTTTTATAAATTCGCGCTCTTCTGTGGACATTTAACTTAAAATAAAAAATTTTGCTATAGGGGAAGGCTTTGATAGATTAGACAATTTACTTAATTAAAAACAAATTAGCATAATTTGTTTAGATGAATGTTAATAAGAGTTAAAAGTACTTTTTTGGAAATGGTAGTATGGACACAAAAAACATCGGTCTTCGAAATATTCCAGTTGCGGATACTAGAGTATCAAACATTGATGGAGAGCGTGGAAAGCTGATTTATCGTGGATACGATATTTTAGATTTAACGAAAAATTCGAATTTTGAAGAAACTTGTTACCTTTTACTTCACGATGAACTTCCTTCCAAATCAGAGTTTGAGCAATTCAAAAATGAATTGATTGCAGCAAGACCAATAGTAAAGCAAATGCAAATCAATATGGGAAATTGGCGAAAAGATGCAGATCCAATGGATATGCTTCAAGCATTTGTTGCAGCACTTGCTGGTTATTATGATGAAGAATTTTCAAACAAAGAGGCAAGTTATGAGAGAGCTACTAATCTAATTGCTAAAATTCCTACTATTGTTGCAAGCTGGCAAAGAATACGAAATGGTAGGGACATTGTAGATCCTGATTCAAGTCTAAGCCATGCGGCCAATTTTCTTTACATGTTATCAGGAGAAAAACCTGATCCAGAAACAGAAAAAATATTCGATATTTGTTTAATCTTGCATGCTGACCATACCTTTAACGCATCTACATTTGCTGCAAGACAGGTTGCTTCAACGCGTGCACATATGTTTTCAGCAGTTAGTGCAGCTGTTGGGGCATTAAGTGGAGAACTTCATGGAGGAGCCAATTACGAAGTAATGAGAATGCTATTAGACATTAAAACAGAGGACAATGTTGAATCATGGATTAAACAAAAAATGGATAATGAGGAAAGAATTATGGGAATGGGGCATGCAGTATACAAAACTTATGATCCCCGAGCCATGGTACTAAAAGAATTATCAAAAAAACTTGCAGAAAAAATTGGAGAGCCTTGGTTTGATATTACTCAAAAAGTAGAAGAAGTCACTATAAATGAAATGAAAAAAAGGAAAGGAGTAGACATCTACCCTAACGTTGACCTTTATAGTGCTTCAGTTTATTACATGCTAAAAATTCCAACGGATCTTAATACACCAATTTTTGCAATTTCAAGAGTTGCGGGATGGACTGCACATATCATCGAAGAAAAGTTTGCAGAAGCAGCACCAAAGCCAGCGTTATATAGACCAAAGGCAATCTATGTAGGAAAATATTGTGGCCCTCAGGGTTGTGAGTATAAACCTCTTGATATAAGACCTGAAACAAATCAGAAAGCTAGTTTCTAGAGTGTAGCCAGGATTGAGCTTTTGAGTTAATGTCGTGTTTGTATAACACTTCAAAAACCATATCATAAAATGAAATTCCTTTTTTTTGTGCTTGAACATCAAGCCATCTTATTCCATCGGCTAACTCTGGGTCGTATTCTGAAAATTCTACCAGCTCGTCAACCATCTTTGTAAAGAAGGAATGAGATTCAAGCATCGATAGTGGCTTTCAGAAAAAGATCATAAGTCGAGTATTCAAATTATATAGACAATTGACGCCTTTTTGGTTGACTATGGAACATGTTTACTTTTCAGACGGGAATACAAAAAGAATTTCTTGGGTAGTAAAAACAGGCGACAAGGTAATTGAAGAAGAAAGGGTTCACACAAATATTTACTTGGATAAAGTAAATGATGAACAATCAAAATACATTGCAATACATGCTGGAATTTTCTGGTCTATTGGCAGATTTATCATAAAAAATGAAGATGCTGTAAAGATAATGCTAGATTCTAAATCTATGTTTGAACATTTATCAAAAGAGGGACAAAATCTCAATGCGTTTATTCAAGAAAGAACTAGATTCCTCAAGCAGTTTTTAGAGCAAAGAAAATTAAAGATAGAATATCAGTTAATTGATTCAAAGGATAATCTTGCTTCCAAATTACTCTAATTTGTTTTCAAAAAAAATGGATTTGGGCATAGATGAACTTGTGTAAGTGAGCGTATTGCAACCTTTGAACTAGATATGCCTATGCATATTTAGTTCCCCTAACTCATGGGCTAGTACATCTACTGGTTACCAGATTGTGGGACTAACCAAACTACCTTTACCAAGCCTTTTGTTAGACCGGATCCAACATCACCCAATATTACAGAGAGCGACTTGCCTCCGGTAGAGGCTATTACCTCATTTTCGATCCAAGGTGAACCACAAGTGGGACAATTTTGTCCCATTCCTACGGGCTTTGAACCAAAATAGGCTTGGTTTTGGCTGGAACCACAATGGGTACACGTCACCCAAATCCTGCTGTACATAGTTATAGTAACGGCTTTGTGATTCATTTAGTTCTTCCAACAGTTTAGCTTACAGATCATCAATTCAGCTTAAAGGGGAGAAAGATTGAACATGAATTCAAGCCAAGAAATTTGTAATTAATTTAACAATAATCCTATATCCATCAAATTCGTTTTAGTGTTTCCTGTTTTGATTAATCCCCCATATTTTTTAAAAAAAGATTCAGAATTGTTATTTTGTAGAATTGATTTTATTTCTTTGGGATTAACAGAAATATTTTCAGAGAGTGCTCCAGCATATTTTGAATTACCATCAATGCCATCGGTACCTAGAGAAGCTATTACCATAGTTTGATTTTTCTTTTGCAATTTCTGGAGAATTCTCAAAACCAGCTCTTGATTTCTTCCTCCCACACCATTTCCAATTACATGAACTGTTGTTTCCCCACCAAATATAACACATGATTTGATTTTCTTTGGAGCCAATCTTACAAGTTTTTTGCTAGCATCTTTTACATTTCCAGAAATATGTTTAGTTTTGCAAGATAATCCTAACTTTTTTGATTTTTTTGCCATTGCTTCAAGGCAATCTGAATTACTTGAAATAATGTAATTTTTTATTTTCTGTTTTTTTGGAGTTTCTGGAATTTTTCCCAAACTTCCACTTTTTAATATTTTTATAACAGGTTTTGGAAGTTTTTTAGCCAAGTTATATTTTTTTATTATATTAAATGCGTCACGAAAAGTTGTTTTATCATAATATGTAGTTCCAGATGCAATGGAAGAAAGATCATCACCCATTACATCTGACATTACTAGTGAAACACCACTGCAATTCATCCCTTCAATTAGTTTTCCTCCTTTAATTTTTGACAAATGTTTGCGGATACAGTTGATTTCTTGAATTGTTGCTCCTGATTTTAGCAATAGTTTTGTTACTTTGATTTTTTGTTTCAGTGTTATTCCATTAGGTAAAGCCAAAAGTGCAGAAGCTCCACCAGATACAAGAAAAATAACAAATTCATTTTTCTTTCTTTTTTTCAAAAATTGAAGAACCGATTTTGCAGCTCTCACACTAGTTTTGTTTGGGATGGGATGGCTAGACTTGAATATCTGGAATTTTTTATTTCTAATGTAAGGCGTTGAACCTTTAGGCATTACAATGATTCCACTTTTGATTTTGGAAAGTGAGTTTGCTGCCTTTGCCATAGAATCTGCTGCTTTCCCAAAAGCTACGAGGTAGATGTTCTCATAGCCAGAAAGTCTTATTGATTTTTTGCCAATTTTTATCTGATTTTTTTTTAGAATTTTTGTTAATTTTTGTTCAGGCATTGCAGCAAATAGGCCTGTTTCTAAAATATCAAGTGCCCTCTGTTTATTTTTAGTATCACCCAATTTCGTAAAATTTTGAATAATCATTTCAAAACTTACTAAACTGGATTTAGAACTTACACTTAATGTTTAATCGATTTTGATTTAAAGTGCAGTTATTTGTCCTGAACCACTCAAAGTCCATTCACCAGAAAATGTGCTTTGAGGAGATTTGATTTGAAAATCAATGGGTTCTAAACCATAGTCGCCTTCAAGAGGGATTTCAAAATCTATTAGTAGTTTTACGGTAGTATCATTTCCGGTTTCATCAACTACATGTGCAAGTAAAACCATAGAGTCTTTTTCTCCTGAGGTGCCTGTTGAGGATATCCTCGCCTTTCCGAATATCAATTCGTATTCAGTGTTGTCAAGTGTGATTTCACCACCTGTAACACGGAATTTTGACGCATTGTCTCTAGTTACTAGTGTTTCAATGAAAACTTTGCCACTAACATTTTCTGTAGTAGATTCATCAGCTTTTGATGTTGCTGTACCATCAAAAGACATTCCAAATGATTTTGTTACAGGATCTCCTCCAGAAATGTTACCGAAATATTCGCCGCTTTCAAGTTTTAATAATAATTTTTGGATTCTTTTTTCTAATTGTTCAATTTTTTTCAATAGTTTTGAAATAGTTTCTTCAGCATCACTTATGGATTCAGATTTGGTTTTTGTCATGGTTTGGAATAATTCGTTTGATTCAACTAAGTCAAAGAAATTACCGAAATTAACGTCTTCTACTTCGTCTTCTTCACCTGACAATTCTATTGTGTGAGAACCACTTTCTGGTTCAGTTTGTGTCCAGCCCGGTAGTAGAACTTCTCTTACTTCATAGGTTCCTTCGGATAATTTTTCAAACCAATATTTTCCATCACTGTTAGTGAATGTTGTGTCAATTGTTTTACTTGATAATATTAGAACAATTGTCCAACCTTCAAGTGCGTCTTCACCTTCATCTAAAGAACCGCTTTTGTTTTCATCAAAATACTTGACTCCATGAATAGAAAAATCAAATGGGCCGCCGGGCTCTCCATCGTTTTCACACTCACCCATTGTGTCACCATGTCTTAGAATATGGGATTGTGCTGCTTTGGCTCCAACACTTATTGTATGAGCATTGCCAGGATTTCCTGGAGGAAAGTGACAAATTGTTACTTTCCCATTTCCATCTCCATTATCATCTTCAAATTCTATTTCTAAAAAGACAAGTTGATCCATTGTCAAGTCTGTTCTTGCCAGAATTTTATTTTTAATTTCCTCTCTTACATCATCAGGGTTTGTTGAAATTAGAATAAACTCAAACTCAAATTCTTCATCACCAATCTCAACTTCGACTGTGGCAACACCATCTTCTACCTCCGCTTCTATCTCAACTTCCTCTTCTTCATCATCATCTTTGACTTCTCTCTCATCCTCATCGTCTATTTCATCTTCATCATCTTCAAAAGATCGTGCTTTATCTGAGGAACCTTTATCATTTTTAGGACCTTTTTCTTTGTCATTTTTTGGTCCCTTTTCTTTATCGTTTTTTGGTCCTTTGTCATTATTAGGACCTTTATCATCGTCATCTGCAAATACAACTACAGATTGGAGTGAAATTGGATAACTAGCTAGACCTATCACTAGGACGGACACAAGAAAAATACTAGCTAGATTGTTTCGAGGCATTGTCAAACTCTCAAGTCCTGTAAATGATTTAACAATTGCGCAGAATTGTTCTGTAAAGTTTGTGTTTTATTTTTTCGACAACAAAATTTCGATCTAGCCTGAAGATATTAATAAGAATCACATTTTCATCATTTTATGCATACAATTAGAATTCCAAAAGTTATCAAGTTTGGAGAAAACGCACTATCTGAAACAGAGTATCCAAAAAATGCACTAGTTGTAACAACTGCCACACCAGAACTTTCTGGCAAATGGCTTGACAAGATGGGTATACAAGATTACATGCTATATGACAAAGTCACACCAGAACCATCGATTAATGACGTCAAAGCTTTAATCTCAGACTTTAAAGACAAAAAACCATCTGCATTAATTGGCTTGGGAGGAGGAAGCTCAATGGACGTTGTAAAGTATTCTGCGCAGGATTTTGGAGTAGAAAAGATTCTCATTCCAACAACATTTGGTACAGGAGCTGAGATGACAACTTATTGCGTTTTAAAGTTTGAAGGAAAAAAGAAACTCCTTCGTGAAGACAGATTCTTAGCTGACATGGCAGTAGTTGATTCTTATTTTATGAAAGGAACTCCAGAACAAATTATTAAAAACTCTGTTTGTGATGCATGTGCACAAGCAACAGAAGGCTATGATAGCAAATTAGGAAATGACTTGACTAGAACATTGTGCAAACAAGCATTTGATATTCTGTATGATGCAATTATGAAAGACAAGCCAGAAAACTATCCTTATGGTTCAATGTTATCTGGAATGGGTTTTGGAAATTGTTCCACTACACTTGGTCATGCACTTTCATATGCGTTCTCAAACGAGGGAGTGCCACATGGATATTCACTATCTTCATGTACTACAATTGCACATAAATTCAACAAGTCAATTTTCTATGAAAGATTCAAAGAAGTAATTGAAAAGTTAGTATTTGACAAGCTTGAATTGAAAGCAGATGTTTCAGAAGCTGCCGACACTATAATGACAGATAAAGGTCATCTGGATCCTAATCCAATACCAATAAAAAAAGAAGACGTAATCAAGTGTCTTAACGACATCAAGGCTGCCAATTTTTAAAAAAATCTACATTTTTCTCTTTTTTTACAATTCAAAAGTACGAAATTCAGCGATATCATTCAGATTTATTAACGCAGAAATTAATGGCTTCTAGGGCAGATGGGCAAAATAAAGTTTGGAATACAAAATGGTCTTAATGTAGCAAGAGCAGGATATACTGAAGACCAAATCCTTACAGCATGTGTTTTAGCTGACAGAACTGGATACGATTCTGTATGGTATATGGACCACACAAATGTTCCTCAATGGAAAAAAGCAATTGTTTTGGATCCTTGGGTCATGTTGTCTGCAATCGCTAATGCAACTCAAAAGGTAGAGCTTGGTACTTGTGTCACTGATGCAATTAGGCGTCATCCATCAAATATTGCACTAGCTGCAATTACACTAGATAGAGTGTCAAAAGGCCGTGCTATTTTAGGACTTGGAGCAGGCGAGGCTCAGAATCTTAAAGAGTTTTGCATTCCATTTGAAAAACCAGTTAGTAAATGGGAAGAGCAAATCCAAGTAATTCATCTATTGTATGGTTCTAGTCCAGATAATACCGTAAATTTTGAAGGAAAGTATTACAAGCTAGAAGGAGCGTGTCTACAAGCACCACCAATTAGAAAACCACGTCCACCCACATACATGGCAGCCGGAGGTACACGAACTTTAATGCTTACAGGAAAATATGGGGATGGGTGGCTTCCAATAGGTTATACTCCAGAATTATTTGAAGATCATGCCGCACAAATTAAAAAATCAATGGATGAAAATGGAAGAACTGATGTTGAAAAGAATAATTTTCAATTTGCATTAGATATTGATGTATACTTTTCTGAAGATGCTGAAGAGTCTTGGGCCAAAATGAAAGAAGCAGTAAAAGTATCTTTGTTCAAACCGGAGGTATTAAGGGTTCATGGACTCAAGGAGATAGAAGGTTTTGATTTTAGAAAATATTTTACAGAGTATTCAATGTCTAACCAAGAATGGATTGTTAAAATGCGTGCAGCAGCAACAAAAATTCCTGACACAGTAGCTCGCTCGTCTACTGCAGTTGGCACGGCCGATGACGTTATTCCAACATTTGAGAGATTCAGAAAGGCAGGAGTAAATCATTTTGTGATACGATTCTGGGGCAAAAATTACTTTGGCAGCATAGACAAGTTTGCCTCAGATGTTATGCCACACCTCAAAGAAAAAGATGAGACAGGGTCGACTTTCCTTAAAGGTTTATGAGTTTGAAAACTATGCAGAACTATGCAACTTTTAGGCAGACTAGAGATTAAATCAAAAGAAAAGATCAAAGAATTTCTAAACAAAGAACACACCGGTAGAATTTCAAGCATAGATCAAAATGGCTATCCACAAATCATTCCAATGAATTTTGTTTTTCTAAACGATGCAATCTATTTGCATTCTCATACTAAAGGAGAAAAGCTTGACAATATCCGAAATAATGAAAAGGTTGGGTTTGAAGTCGATAGAGAATTAGAATTTTTACCATCTTATTTTGAAGACCCAAAAGATGCATCATTAGCAGACACTCTTTACATTAGTGTGGTAATCAAAGGAAAAGGAAGTATAGTAGAAAATAGAGAAGAAAAAACCCTTGCACTAAATGGGCTTTTGCAAAAATATCAACCTGAGGGAAGATATGAGCCGATAAAACCAGATATGGAGGTCGTAGACGAGGTAGCCATAATCAAAGTAACCCCTGAATCCATGCGTGGAAAATACAAGATAGGCCAGTACCTACAAAAGGGTGCCAGAGAAGAGCTTGCAAAAAAAATACTTGAAAGAAATTCTGCCACATCAAAAGAAACCCTAAGAATTATGGGTTTTGAAATTACAGACAAAGGTTTGCATATGGTAGAAGAGCCAGTATGGTGATTTAATAACACAAGCACCATTGCTTTAAATGCAGTTTTTTATGATTTGGTTTATTGCAACAAATTCAAGGGTTTCAATTAGTTTCAGATTATTCACCTTCTGGTGATCAACCAGAGGCAATAGATGAGCTAGTAAAAGGAATAAGAAAAAACAAGGTGCAAACTCTTCTTGGTGTAACTGGTAGCGGTAAAACGTTCACTATTGCTAATGCAATTCAGCGAACTGGCAAAAATACTCTAGTAATATCACATAACAAGACACTTGCAGCACAACTTTATTCGGAATTAAAACAATTCTTCCCAAAAAACAATGTTGGGTATTTTGTTTCATATTATGACTATTATCAACCAGAAAGTTACATTCCTCAAACTGATACATATATCGAAAAAGATACTCAGATTAACGAAAAAATTGAAAAAATGAGATTGGAGGCGACAGCTATGTTGCTTTCAGGAGAACCCACGATAATTGTTGCAACAGTATCTTGCATCTATTCACTAGGCTCTCCTAGCGAATGGGAAGACATGTCAATTACAATATCAAAAGATGAAGAGATTAATCGCACTACATTAATTAAAAAACTCGTTAATGCAAGATACGAAAGAAATGATGTAGAGCTTGCACCGGGAAACTTTCGTGTAAAAGGGGATACATTAGATATCATTCCAGCTTATTCAGAAGATATTGTCAGAATTTCTTTATTTGGGGATGAGGTAGAAAAAATTACAATTCTAGATCATGTTTCATTAAAAGAAAAAAGACAAGTATCTAATTTCAAAATATTTCCTGCAAAACATTATCTTATTGCAAAAGATGTCATAGAAAAAGCTGTAAAATCAATCAAATCAGAATTAAAACAACGACTACCTGAGCTTAACGAATTAGAAAGACAACGCCTTGAAATGCGAACAAAATATGATTTAGAAATGATTCAAGAGTTG
This sequence comes from Nitrosopumilales archaeon, assembly GCA_016276965.1. Taxonomy (GTDB): domain Archaea; phylum Thermoproteota; class Nitrososphaeria; order Nitrososphaerales; family Nitrosopumilaceae; genus CSP1-1. The sequence continues at coordinate 9,752 of JADNRU010000033.1, forward strand.
GGATATTGTTCTGGAATTGAGAATTATTCTAGACATTTTGATGGAAGAAAACCTGGTGAACAAGCATTTTGCCTGCTTGATTTTTTTGGAAAGGATTTTCTTCTTGTAATAGATGAATCACACGTTACCTTTCCTCAATTACACGGGATGTACAAGGGAGATCATTCTCGAAAAAAAGAACTAATTACCTATGGTTTTAGACTTCCAAGTGCCTATGATAACCGTCCTTTAAAATTTGAAGAGTTTGAAAAATACATAAAAAATACAATCTTTGCTTCAGCAACTCCGTCGGAATATGAAAGAATACACTCTTTTCAAATAGTAGAGCAGTTGGTTCGACCAACGGGACTTTTAGATCCTACAGTCGAAGTTAGACCTACAAAAGACCAAATGGATAATCTAATTGAAGAAATCAAAAAAAGAGTGGAGAATAACCAAAGAATTCTAGTTACAACATTAACTAAAAGAATGGCTGAAGATTTAGCAGAATATCTTTCAAAAAAAGATGTCAAGGTTAGATATATGCATTCTGAAATTGAAGGGCTGCAAAGAACTGAGCTAATACGTCAGCTAAGACTAGGAGAGTTTGATGTCCTAGTTGGGATAAATCTTCTCAGAGAAGGACTCGATATTCCCGAAGTTTCATTAGTGGCAATCCTAGATGCAGACAAGGAGGGATTTTTGAGAAACAATACTAGTTTGATTCAAACATTTGGACGTGCTTCAAGAAATGTTAATGGGGGAGTAATCATGTATGCAGATTCCATTACACAGTCAATGAAGGCTGCAATGTCAGAAACTAAACGTCGTCGAACAAAACAATTAGAATATAACAAACAAAAGAAAATTACTCCAAAAACAATCATAAAGTCGATTCCAGAACAAGTAGCAGCACTTGATGATCTCAATCACAAATCAGTTAGTGATTTGTCACATGATGCAATAGATATAGAGGCTACAATGAAAAAATATGCAGAAGACCTTGACTTTGAAAGAGCAATAGAGTGCAGGGAACGATTAAAAAGAATTCAAAAGGAAATTGAAAGGAAAAATGAAAAACGATAAGCTAAAAATCCGTGGGGCACGACAACACAATTTAAAAAATATAGATATTGACATTCCAAAAAATAACCTTGTAGTGATTAGTGGGCTGTCAGGCTCTGGCAAGTCAACTTTGGCATTTGATACCATATATGCAGAAGGGCAAAGGCGATATGTTGAATCACTTTCTGCATATGCAAGACAATTTTTAGAAATGATGGACAAGCCAGATGTTGACTCTATTGAGGGATTATCACCTGCTATTTCCATTCAACAAAAGACTACAAGCAAAAATCCTCGTTCCACGGTTGGCACCACTACAGAAATTTACGATTATCTTAGGCTGCTTTATGCAAGAATTGGAATTCCACACTGCCCTAATTGTAGACGCAGGATTTCAAACCAGTCTGTAGAAACAATCTGTAAATCTATTCTCAAGGATTTTGATGGAAAAAAAATTCTAGTTTTGGCCCCAATTATACAGAGAAAAAAAGGAACCTATGAGAAGCTATTTGAGCAGATAAAAAAAGACGGTTATTCTCGAATCCGTCTTGATGGAGAAATCCTTCCACTTGATGAAGAGATTCCACCACTTGATAAACAAAAATGGCATTGGATTGAAATTGTAGTTGATAGAATTACAACATCAAAATCTGAAAAAAGTAGACTGTTTGAAGCAATTCAAAATGCACTCAAAGCTGCAAAAGGCTCGTTAATGATATCTGTTGGTAAAGAAAATAAAATATTTTCACAAAACAATGCATGTCCTTTTTGTGGCGTAACAATTGGTGAGCTAGAACCTAGAACTTTTTCGTTTAACTCGCCATTTGGTTCATGTAAGACATGTAATGGTCTAGGAGTAAAGATGGAGTTTGATCCTGATTTAGTAATACCTGATAAAACAAAATCTATTCTTGATGGCGCGATAGTTCCATGGAGTGGAAGGTTTTCTTCATTTCGACGTCAGGCACTCAAGGCAGTAGGGAAAAAATTTGGATTTAATTTAATGACTCCAATTAACAAAATAAAACCACAACATCTCAAAATCATATTAAATGGTACAGATGAGCTAATCAATTTTCAATATCAATCAAAATCAAGTGATTCTTACTGGGAACACACCGATGACTTTGAAGGAGTTTTAGGAAACCTAGAGCGTGTTTTTATGGAAACAGACTCTGAGGCAAAACGAGAATGGCTAAAACAATTCATGCGAGACACTCCATGTAAAGCGTGCAAAGGAAGAAAACTAAAACCAGAAGCCTTGGCTGTAAAAATTAATGGCAAAGGAATAATGAATGTATGTGATCTTTCAATTGATGAATGTTACAACTTTTTTCAAAAACTAAAACTTACTGAAACCGAAGCATACATTGCACGCGATGTTTTAAAAGAAATCAAGGGACGATTAGAATTTCTAATTAATGTTGGCTTGACGTATTTGACACTTAATCGTTCTAGTGCGACATTGTCTGGTGGAGAATCACAAAGAATCCGTCTTGCTACACAAATTGGTTCTAACTTGACGGGGGTTTTGTATGTATTAGATGAGCCAACAATCGGACTACATCAACGAGACAATACCAGATTAATAAAAACGCTAACAAAGCTACGAAATCTAGGAAATACTGTCATTATTGTGGAGCATGACGAAGAAATTATACGAAATTCGGACTGGATGATCGATTTGGGGCCAGGTGCTGGAATCCATGGTGGAAATGTCGTCTTTGAAGGAACAGTTAATCAAATTCTAAACGGTCACAAATCAATAACTGGAGATTATCTTAAAGATAAATCGTTAATCAAGCTTGAAAACAAAAAGCGCATTGACAAAGGAAAACTTGTTCTAAAAGGTGCAACACAAAACAATCTCAAAAATATCACTGTAGATTTTCCATTAGGAAAATTCATCACAGTAACTGGAGTATCAGGTTCTGGCAAATCAAGTTTAATTAATGAAACGCTACTCAAGGGCCTTGAAGCTAACTTTTACAAAACTACCAAGCGCCCTGGTTCATACAAAGAAATCATTGGACTAGATAAAATAGATAAAGTAATTGCAATTGATCAGTCTCCAATTGGGCGAACACCTCGCTCAAATCCAGCAACCTATATTGGTGCTTTTACTCCAATTCGTGAGCTATACTCTAACACAGAGCTTTCAAAAGAACGGGGATATGCACCAGGACAATTTTCATTTAATGTCCGAGATGGGAGATGCTATGCTTGTGAAGGGGATGGTGTAAAACAAATACAGATGCAATTTCTTTCAGATGTCTTTGTAAAGTGTGATGAATGTAAAGGCAAACGATACAATTCTGAGACTCTTTCTGTACTATACAAGGGAAAAAATATCTCAGACATTCTTGATTTGACAGTTTTTGAGGCATTACAGTTTTTTGACAACATTCCTGCAATAAAACGAAAACTACAGACCGTATACGATGTGGGTCTTGGTTACATAAAACTTGGTCAACCATCACCTACACTATCTGGTGGAGAAGCTCAAAGAGTAAAGCTTTCATCAGAGCTCTCAAAGCAAACTACTGGTAATACGGTATACATGTTAGATGAACCAACAACTGGATTGCATTTTGCTGATGTCCAAAAGCTTCTTGATGTACTCAATCGATTGGTAAATCTTGGAAACACTGTAATTGTAATTGAGCACAACATGGATGTAATAAAAAACTCTGATTGGATAATTGACCTAGGTCCTGAAGGAGGAAACGATGGAGGCAAAATTATGGCAGTAGGCACTCCCGCTCAGGTAGCAAAAACGCCTACTCATACAGGTAAATTTCTCAAGCGATTCATGAAAAGATGACATTTAATATTTCCAAAATCAGCATTCCGTCACACCCTGGAATCTATTTGATGAAAGATGGAAAGAGTGAGATTATCTATATTGGTAAAGCAAAGAATCTAAAAAACCGTGTAAAATCTTATTTTTTAAAAAACCAGAATTACAAAACCCAAAAACTTGTTGAAAAAATTCAAGACATTGAGTTTGTTCTAACGGATAATGAAAGCGAAGCATATCTTTTGGAATCAAATATGATAAAGCGCTACAGGCCAATTTACAACATAGAGCTAAAAGACCAACAGCGCTATACCTATCTTCGAGTAACAGACGAAAAATATCCAAGATTGCTAGTTGCCAGACGAATTAGAACAGGAGAATTCCTTGGCAAAGGCAAAGTGTATGGCCCTTTTACTTCTGGTAGCTCAAAGCTTCTAACCATTGGAACTTTACGAAAGGCTTTCAAAATTAGAATCTGCAAGACTCTACCAAAAAAGGTATGCTTGGAGTATCATTTGGGAAACTGTGAGGGCCCATGTGAGCTAAAAAGTGCACAAAAAGCATATCCTCAACATATTGCAGAGCTTGAATCAATTTTAAAAGGAAAGAAAAAGATGCAGGATTTTGCAAAAAAATTACAAGATGAAATGAAGGAGGCGTCTGAATCTTTGGATTTTGAGCGCGCAAAAGAAATTCGAGATACTCTTCAAAGACTTGGCAGTCTTCAAACAAAACAAAAAATGGAATATGTTGAAAATGCTCCAAATGAGGACTATTTTGGAATAAAAATTGAAGAACAAACTGCACTTGTCATGACCTTACGTCAAACTCATGGCATAATTAGAGACAGAGATAGATTTTCATTTGATTTAGTTGGGGATAATACCTTTTCTAACTTTCTTTACCATTATTACACCACAAACCAGATTCCAAAATTTATCGTAGTTAGTGATATGCCTGAAAATAAGAAATTTTTAGAATTTGTCTTATCTAAAAATGCAGGATTTGATGTAAAGATAATCCATCCTAAAAGTGGCAAACGAAAAGAAATGATCAATCTAATTATGAAAAATATAGACCTAATTCAAACTCAAGGTGCAGAACCAGGTATAACAGAACTGCAAGAATGGCTAAATTTACCTGAAATTCCTAAAATCCTAGAGTGTTTTGATGTTTCCAATCATGGGGCTCAGTATGCAGTTGGTTCAATGTCACGATTTGTAGATGGAAGACCAGATAAATCAGGATATCGCAAATTCAAAATCAAAACCGTTTCTGGCAGGGATGATTATTCCATGATTGCAGAAATTGTCAAGCGAAGATACTATAGATTATCTGAAGAAAATTTGCAAATGCCAAATCTTGTCTTAATTGATGGGGGTAAGGGTCAACTAAAGGCTGCGCAAAGATCATTACAAAGTGTTAGAGCAAAAATTCCATGTGCATCACTTGCAAAGAAAAACGAAGAAGTTTTTGTACCTAAAAGAAAAGAACCAATAATTATTCCAAGGAATAGCTCTGCTCTAAAAATTCTACAACACGCGAGGGATGAAGCGCACAGATTTGGATTAGCTTACAATAGAACGCTACGCAAGTTATCTAACTAATACTATTGTAATTAAAAAAAGAAAAAGGAGTGACTATTCATATGGTATGAATGTCGTAGTCGATACAGGATAGAACCTTACTTTCCATAATTTAGTTCCGTCATTTTTGACTTCAGTGGATTGAACTACTAAATCTGCTACGTTGAAAACCCACTCTTCTTCGAAGAACTCACATTCTGCAGCAAAGTTCAGCGTCAAGAAGGCAATTAATTCCTCGGTAGTCACAATTCCATCAACATTAATTCCAATG
>JADNRU010000034.1 GCA_016276965.1 Nitrosopumilales archaeon
CTTACAATGTAGAGATTAATTTCTGCAGCTAGAATAATTGGAAGTGTTAGAAATTGTATCAACATTAATGGAAAAACAATGTGTCTAGTAAGCTGAATAAAGGCTTGAAGTTTTGCCTCTATTGAAATTTTTCTCTTAACAATAATGTCACTTAGAAGCTTGATTGCACATTGGATTGAACCTTTTGCCCATCGGAACTGTTGTCGTTTTGCTCCATTCATTTGTACTGGCAGCTCTGCCTCAACTACAACGTTTGGTAAAAACAAACATTTCCAACCCTTCATTTGTGCTCTGTAACTAAGATCCAAATCTTCCACTAGAGTAGCAGTATGCCATCCTCCTGAATCATCTATGCATTCTTTTCTCCAAATTCCAGCTGTTCCATTAAAATTCATAAACAAATGTGAATTACTCTTAGCCCTTTGTTCCACAAGAAAATGCAAGTCTAAGCTAAGTGCTTGCGCTTGGGTTAGTGCAGAATAATTTTCATTAAGGTGCCCCCATCTACATTGAATAAGACCAATATTTGGTTTGGAAAAATATGGAATTACTTTTCTTAGATACCAACTTGGTGGCAAAAAATCTGCATCAAAAATTGCAACTAGTTCTGTGTCAGTAAATTTCATTGCATGTTTTAGGGCACCGGCTTTGTAGCCATCTCTTGTACCTCGTCTAACATGTATAATATCAAAACCATTTCTTTTATGCTCGCTTACGAGATCTTCTAAAAGTCCAACGGTATCATCGTCCGAATCATCTAAAATCATTATTTTCATCTTTTCTTTAGGATAATCTAGGGCACAAATTGCATTTACCAGTCGTGCAGCCACATATTTTTCATTGTATATGGGAAGCTGAATAGTGATGGTGGGCTCTTCCATAGCAATAGTGTCATTGCTTTCTTTTCGCCTTCCTGAAAGAAACGCCAAATAGTAAAAATTACAAGTGTAGGCAGTAATTATAATTGCAGCAATGATAAAGAGGTCAAACATCAAATAAGTAAACGGATTGCCTGCCATCCCTACTATGTGCAAAACATTATTTTGTATTTATATTTGTGAGGACTAAAATCGAGGATTATTCTAGTAATAATTATTTTTTCGTGAAAATTTTGATGGCTTGAGGGGGACAGACTCCTTCACAGGCAAGACAGAATATGCAATCTGGTTCTTTGTCCATTAATGGTTTCTTGTCAGATGCAGCATTGCCTGGGGAATCAAACCAATGAAAAACATCTACTGGACATGCATCAATACATGCTCCATCTGCAATACAAATATCAAAGTCTATTGAGACATATTCGCCCCAAACTCCCATTATTTTATTGTCTGCTCCAATTCGACCCCATGTCTTGATATCATAACCATCTGAAGTTTTGAACGGGGCAGATTTTCCCATTTTCTTTGTGTATTCAATATCGATAGGTCCTGGTTTAATCCCATCTCCCTTCCAGACTTGGCCAATTTGACCAGAGCCTGCTGCTGGTTCTTCTGCTTTAATTATAGGTATTGGTTTTGCGTCAGGTACAATTTTTGCAAGTGGAGTCATCTCTTCTAATTTATGAAGCGCGTCATGCTGTGCTAATTTCTCAGTTTTTACAAAACTTTCAATCAACTTGTCTGCAAGAATTGTGTTTCGCAAAATTGTATCGATTATCATTTTTGCAAAATGATCTGCTTTTTTTCTATAATTTTTTACCCATTGGGGATCTCCGAATTTTTCAATTGGAAATATTTGATAAATAATATCAACTACTTCGCCAGTTACTATTTCAACTGTAACACTTAGCTCAACTTGCTCATATCCACTGGCATCGGGATCTGGCATATTTTCTTCCATCCAAGTATAAGTTGCATAGATACGGTCAGCATAAGTATCCATGGCGAATGTATTTTTGAGACCATCATGAACTGATTGGATTTCAAGTGGTTCATCGAGCTTTATTGGTAATCTGTATAATCCTAACTTGTATCCGTGTAACGGATATACTCCTCTTTTTGCCGTTGGAGACTCCATGGAAAAAACACGGTCTTTTAGTAAAAGAGACATTTACTTTGAATAATTGGAAATTGCTTAAAAATCTTGTCTAATCCTCGTCGTCGGGACAGGTGAGCTCCCTGAGTTCTTTGTATTTTTTTTCCATAGCTTCTGCATACTGTAATACTTTTTCTAAGGTGTATTGTTTTTTTGGAAAATACCAACGAATGGGTACCCAATGACCAACTCCATCCATATCATGTATCATTCCTTTTTCTGCCTCTACGTTTAGTTTTTCATCTAACGATCTTTCTTTTACAGTTAGTCCTCTTTTGGTCTTATCTTCCATGACAAGATCGTTTTGATCTTCTTTAATGAAATAAAAACTTCCTTTTTTTAATACTGGTAAATCTTGACTCATTTATTTTTCAATTGGGTTTTTAATCATGTTTCCCCATTCTGTCCAAGAGCCATCGTAATTTTTAACATTTGGATACCCAAGAAGATATTTGAGGACAAACCAACTGTGTGAAGAACGTTCTCCAATTCTACAGTAGCAAATAACATCTTTGTCAGAAGTAATTCCTTTTGATTCATAGATTTGTTTCAAGTCATCAACTGATTTGAAGGTGCCATCAGCATCATTTACTGCAGTTGCCCATGGAATGTTATTTGCACCAGGTATGTGTCCTCCTCTTTGTGCATGTTCCATAGGATATTCAGGGGGTGCAGTGATTTCTCCTGTAAACTCTTTAGGAGATCTAACATCAACCATTACTGTATTATTTTGATCTAAAGCTTTTTTGACTTCATCCAAGTAAGAACGAATTTTTTCATCTGGTTCTTTTGAAGAGTATGATGTTTTTTCAATTTTTGGTTCTTCGGTGGTGTATTCTCTATTTTCTAATTCCCATTTTTTTCTACCACCGTTCATTATCTTAATATTTTCATGACCATAATACTTGAAAACCCAAAATGAAAATGCTGCAAACCAATTGTTAAAGTCACCATACATTATTACTTCAGTGTCTGATTTTATTCCATTTTTTGCCATCAATTCTTGAAAATGTTCCTTATTTACAATATCTCTTGCTATGGGATCGTTGATGTCACGTTTCCACCAAATCAAGCTTGCACCTTTAATGTGTCCCTTTCGGTATCCATTTTCAGGATCATAATCTACCTCTACAATTTTACGATTCTCATTTGGTGGATTTTTTGAGACCCATTCGGTATCAACTAAAACTTCGGGATGTGCGTAACTCATTTTTAACATTCATCTCCCGTCCGAATTCATACTTATTTGTTTGTCCCAGTCTTAAATCACTAAAACTATGATTTTTAAATGAAATAAAACAGAAAAAGGTCTGTTTGAAATTAAATACAGTAGCTGTTGTCAGTAAATTTGGTTCAAAGAAATCAGAAGACGCAGGAAGGAAGGTAGCTAAAAAATTACTTGCAAAAAAAGCTAAAGTGTACACTATAGCACCCGTCTCTGTAGAAGGCGCAAAACAAGTAGAGTCTGTAGAAGAATTACAAAATAAAAAATTGGATTTGGTAATTACTTTGGGGGGAGACGGCACTACATTACGAGCTTTTAGACATCTTCAAAACGAAACTCCATTGTTGGCGATTAATGTTGGCGGCAATCGTGGGATTTTATCTGAAATAACAATGGAGCAAATTGATACTGCAATAAAACAAATCATTGCAGGAAAGATCTTTTTAGACAAAAGAACTCGATTGATAGCTTCATGTGGAGGCGAAGAATTTCCTCCCGCCCTCAATGAGATTTACATTAACAGAAAAAATCTTACAAAAACCATTGATATTGAGATAAAGTTTCAAAATGATACTGTCAAACAGAGAATGGATGGCGTGATAATTGCTACACCCAGTGGTTCCACAGGACACTCATTTTCATTGGGTGGACCAATTCTTCACGAAAGCCTTGATGTTCTAATTATTACACCTCTTGCTCCAGTATACCGATTAGAATCGATAGTTGTTCCAGATGAGAAAATCGAAGTGATTTGTTCACATGATTGTAATATTGTGATGGATGCACAGGTTGTAAAATCAGCAGGTTTTGAAGAACCAATAACAATAAAAAAATACAAAAAACAAGCTGTTTTTGTGCGACTAAAAAAACAGGGATTAAGACAGATGAGCAAGCTTGGATTTTAAAATTTTAGATGCAAGTGCGTTTTACGCAGGCATTCCTTTTGGAACTATTAGCGAATTTCACACCACATCTCTAATCTACGACGAAATAAAACATATAAAAAAAAGTCATGATGCTTTGGGAATTTTATTAGAAACTAAAAGACTGAAAATTATGGATCCTGATAAACAACACATCGATTTAGTAATAAAAAAGGCAAAAAAAACTGGAGATTACCAACAACTATCAAAACAAGACATGTCATCAGTTGCATTATGTCTTCAACTAAATGGAGAATTGATTTCAGATGATTTTGCAGTATCCAATGTTGCAAAAAATCTAGGTCTCAAGGTAAACCCCTCTATGACTTCGGGAATTAAAGATGTAGGAAATTGGATTTACTACTGTGCAGGTTGCCATAAAAATTTCCAAAATAAATCAGAATGTCCCCTATGTGGAAATAAGCTTAGAAGAAAATTACTCAAAGCAAAATCTTCTACTTTTCAAGTCAACAAATGAGAATAAGTTAAGAGTCGTGGAGTGTCCTTTGAGTTGATTTTTTAAGGAATTTACTTTTACTTTCTAGCATTTTTTTTATTTTTTTAGCTCTTGCCTCTCCTAATCCTTCAATCTTTGCAAGTTCGGCCGAAGTGGCGGTAAACACCCGTAATGGCGAACCAAATTTGTTTAGCATTCTTGTGGCAGTTTTTTCACCAACTCCTGGCAAGCTGCATAAAGAGGTTAGCTGTTGTCTTTGAAGGTCATTTGATTTTCTAATTTTTTTTAAGAAAGGACCTTTACTGGCTTCTTTTCGTGAACACATTGAAATCAATAATTTGGCAGTGTGAGATGCATTTGGGGTGGGAATTATTGGTATTTTAAAATCCAATGCAATCGATGAGATTGCTCCATAAAAAACAAGGGGGTTTTCAGTAACCTCTTCTATTTCATCAACATTTCCTTCCATCAAAATCATGGGATGTTCAAAATGCTCCTTTAATCTTGCACATTGATCAAACAATCTACCATCAAAAATTGATGAGACTAGATCACGAATGCTTTTTCGTTCTATTACAGTTTCTGGAGCAACGATATAATCACCGATTGGAAGTGTCTTCATTTCGATATTAATGCCGACAGTTTTTAGAAGTTCTGGAATTCCGCTTTTTCTTTCTCGCTCATCAATAATTATTCGTAACTTGTCAAGTTTCACAAAATTGATTTGTTTGGATTGTTAATATTTTATTTGGGAGGATCTGTATTTGGTGGTGGTGAGCTTTTTGCTCCTGAGGAAGCAGTGCCTTTCATCATTTCGTTAATTTTTGATTCATGTTCTTTGAGACTTGCTTTGATTCTTTGTTCTTGTTTTGACAAAACGGTTTCTCGTGTTTTTGCTAATTCCTTTTTTTCTTCAAGCTCGGCAATCATATCATTTTTGTTGGATTTTATTAGAATTGAACCTGCATGTTTGTATACAGTATCATTTTCTCCTGCTTTTTTTAGCTCTTCTAGGGCTTTTTCTGATTCTAACTTTTCAATTTCAAGCTGTTGTTTTTGAGCAAGAATGGATTGAAGATTTTGCTGTGCTTGCTGCATCTTTACTAATTGCTCTTGCAACCATGGGGGAATCTGTTGACCTGAAGACATGCAGCCACTTGAGCATTTGGTTTTCTTATATTTTTACCGATTCAATAGAATCAAAACTTGCTTGAATTAAACGGAGAGTAGAATTAAGATTTGCCCTCAAATGAGGGATTTGGTTTGATTCTATTGAAATAGTTATTTTACCATCGTATGAAATTTGTGTTTTTGTAGGATTTTCTGGATAAAATTTGTTATCAATACTTAGGGAATCAAAAATTGCTTTAGTTTTTTCTTTAGCATCTACTTTGATTTTTGCACTATAGTTTAACGTCATATGCTAAACCGGCTATTTTAAATCCACATTTTTTGCATTGCCATATTCCTACTGCTTGTCTACTAAATTTCAAAGAACCACAATCAGGGCATCTTCTTTTTGTTTTCATTAAGAAGTGAACTTGAGTGTACTGTTTTCTAGGTTTTAGTCCGTATCTTGCTCCAAGTCCTTTTAATGTGGATTTTTTTTTTGCCAACTTTACTAACTTCCTTTAGTTGAATTTTTAATAATCTCTCTTATTTTTACTCCTATTGTAACTGCAATTTCAGAACACTTTACGAGTTGCTCAACACTAAAGCCTTGTGAACCTCCTTTTTGCAGAGCACAAATGTTTCCGTCCGAATTTGTTGTAATTGTAATTCTGGCATCCATACATGCCCATTCATCTGCGTTTGGATCTACAATAATATGTTCACCAATTCTTGCCATGGTAACTGAAGCAGGAATTGTTGTTATGGGTGGATCAGATTCCTCTCCTTCAACTAAAACGGGAACTCCGTCTTTGATTTCCCATTTGGGAATTTTACAAGATAAAATGGCAGCAGTTGATGCATAAGAACATGCATCAAACAAATTACCATCATGGTCAATGATGCTATTATCTGTAAAAACTCCAATCACAGATTTGTCTTTTTCTAAAACTAATTTGGATAAATCAATCATTCCACTTTCTCTAATTCCACGATCTACTACTCTAGCTAGCTCAATTACATCCTCATTAGGTGGACCTGTTTCAACGCTTGGGTGAGCTAAGGGAAGAATCTCAGCAGTACATATGAAAATTCCCTTATCGCCCATATCTGGGAATGGTTTGTCTGGTTGAATCTTTACTCCAACTACAACTTCGGTGTCTCCTAGACGTACACGTGCAGAACCATTAGCTTTTGGAATTACACCCGTCTCAATAGAAATAGTTCGTGGTTCATCAAATGCTCTTCCATCAATTCTTTTTCCTTGTTCTAAAAGCTCAACAATTTTGTTTCGTTTTAGTTGGTCAATAATTGATGTACTAGTCATTACTGATTTTCTCCATCACCAAAAAACTTGTCTTTAATTGCTTTTTTCTGAATTTCATAGACTTGTTTGCAACCAATGATTGCAGTTTCAAGACATTTTTTGTATTCATCTGGAGTCAAGACTCCATCTAATTGAAATAATGTTACTTTTTCAAGGTTTGGCATATATCCAACTGGCATGTCAGCCTGTCCTGCTTGGTCTTCTTCGTTATTTACATCCAAGATTATAGTGTCTGCAACTTTTCCTGCAGCACAAGCAGATACCATATCTCTCATTGGAATTCCTGCATCAGCTAAAGCAACTGAAGCTGCAGCAAGTGCAGCACATCGAGAACCTCCATCTGCTTGAAGAACTTCAAGAAAAACATCAACTACAGTTCTTGGAAACTTGTCAAGAATTAATGCAGGTTTTAAAGCTTCTTTGAGAACCTTACCAATTTCAATTTCTCTTCTAGAGGGTGCTGGATGTTTCCTCTCTGTTACAGAAAATGGTGACATGTGATATCGGCATCTAATGATACCAGTGTCAGTATTTGCCAAGTGTTTAGGATGAACATCTCGTGGACCAAAAACTCCTGCAATGATCTTATTGTCACCAAATTCAATATATGCAGAACCGTCTGCGTTTTTTAAAACGCCAGCCTTTATTGTGACTTTTCTTGTTTGGTTTACTGTTCTACCATCACAACGAATTCCTTTTTCATCTAGTAAAACTACGTCTGATTCTTTTCCACCCAATATTATCCACTTTTTGATTCTAACATTTCTTTAACTCTATCTGTAAGGTTTGCCATATGAGCACGCTCATCAATCATTCGAATTGCCTTTAGTGCCTTTAATAATGCATCTGGATTATCACAAGAAACTACCACTCTGCCATTTTGTCCTATTGTTATAGTTGCATTTGTGGCCATCTCAATTAATTGAATCATGGAACCTTGTTTTCCAATAAGGCGGGGCACTTTGCTTGGAGAAATTTGGATGAGTGTTCCTGAGTCAATTTTTCCAAGTTCTCTATCTGCAATTGTAATTAATGGGTCTCGTGAACGATCAAAATTTGCAATCCTTGCTGCAATCAAATCTCCTTTTTTTAGTTTAGAATTTAGCTCATCAGTACTAGGTTGAAAATTTCTTCCAAAAATATCAGATGCAGGAAGCATTCCTGGATAGCAGGAATTAATATCAACTTCCCAAGAAAGCGAACTATGCGAAGTTATTTTTCCAATTACTAAATCGTTGTTTTTTGGAATATACATTCCAGTTAAGGGAATGACTTTAACACTATCATCATAAATTTCTGAAACCCCTACTGTTGTGGCAATAATTTTGTTATCGACTAGAATAACATTTTGTTCTGGCCTATAGGGTCCAGTTGTAATTACATCGCCAGGTATGACATATTTGCGTTTATTATTTACCATTATTTTGTTACCTCAACAGAAGCAGTGCCCTTTGTTATAGAACCTAATCTATCAATCACGTTTGGCCTTGCTGCTGCGGGTATTTCTAGTATTGCCTTTAATGACCCATTTGATTGCCATTCTTCTTTTTTCAAAGTTCCAGTAGATTTTAGAACCGAATATGACTTTGCAGCATACTGAGCTGGAACAATTATTTCTAAAACCAAGTTTTCAGATTTTAATGGAATTATTGAACGAAGTTTTTCAACTATATCTTTTACTTGCTCATCGACATTTTTGTAAGGGTCTATTGAGACCTTGCCATCCTCCATTGCTTGCTCTATTCTGAGTGGGGGATGAGGAAGATGAGATTTTGGATCAACGTATGTTTTTGAAATATAATCAACTAGTTGTTTTCGTTTTTCTTGGGTCATCTTACGCCTTTGATCCGTAGTTAAGTTCAGGTCGCCTTTTTGAAGAATTCGTTCTGCAATTAGAGTTGCATCATCTGTTTTGAAAGCTTTGAGAAGTTTTTCAGTTGATGCTCTTTTACCTTTGTTAGAATCTGTGTAAATTTCATCAGAAACTAGAATGGAAGAGATATCCTTTCTTTTTCCAAGTTTGTATTCTAAGGCAGGATCGGGTTTTACTAGAATCTCAAACTTTTCTCCTTCATATGAATATCTAACAACTGTAACTTTGTCGACCATGATTGACTGAGGTAATTATGGAACTTTGGTATTTATCTATACGTCAGACCTCGCTAGATTTTTATTTGGACTTGAGATTTTTTCATTAAGATTTGCCTTCTTTAGAAGTAATTAGTCAAGACAAGCAAACAATGTCTGTTAAGCTAAAAGGAGTTCCACTCCAGTATGCAAATGCTTTACGAAGAATTTGTCTAAATGGGGTTCCAGTATTTGCAATTGATACTGTAGATATTATAGAAAATTCCTCAGTACTTGCAGATGAGGGAGTAGCTCACAGATTGGGAATGATTCCTATACATACAGACCTTTCAAGATTTGTAGAGCCCTCAAAATGTGAGTGTAAAAGTGAATCGGGGTGTTCTAACTGCAGAGTTATGTTGACGATTGATGCAGAAGAGGGTGACACAACAAGAACCATCACCTCAACTGAGCTAAAATCTGAAGATGAAGTTGTAAAGCCAACGTCTGATAAAATTCCAATAGTTGCCCTTGCTCCTGGTCAACGCCTCAAAATTGAGGTATACGCAAGACTTGGAAGAGGAACAGAACACGCAAAATGGAATGCATCTAACATTTCAACTCTCACACATACGGATAAAGAAGGAGAATATGTTTTGACAGTAGAATCTACTGGTGCGCTTTCACCTCAACAAATAATTCTTTCCGGAGTTGACGAGTTGTCAAGTAGATTAGAAGAATTCAAAGAGATTTTGGTAGAAATAAAAACACAATAAGCATACACATTATATTTGGGTTCAAAAAGGCAATATTTCAATGACTAATCAAGTTGTTATTCAAATGGTAAAAGAGCTAAAACACGCATCTTCTAAAAATGATGCACCCATTTGGGCAAAACTTGCTGAATTTGCATTAAAGCCGTCTTCTGCACGTCGTGTGGTGAATTTGACAAGAATTAGCAAAATCACAAAAGACGGCGACGCTGTTGTTGTTCCAGGAAAAATTTTGGGAACGGGAAATATTTCTCACAAAATTACAATAAGTTCATTTTCAATTTCAAATTCCGCTGCCAAAAAAATTATAGAGGCAGGTGGAAAAGTTTCTACTTTTGGAGAGATGATTGAAAAGTATCCATCTGGGAAAGGTGTGAAGATAATTGGCTAAGCAAGTAACAAAAACTGTAGAAAAACCAATCAAAGCCATAGTTGTAGATGGCACTAATCTTATTGCAGGAAGATTGTGCTCTAATGTTGCAAAGTTGTTACTTCAAGGAAATAATGTATCAGTTGTAAACTGTGAAAAAATAATGATTAGTGGTAAGCGTCTAAGCATAGTTGGCGAATACAAGGATTTTTTAAAAATAGCTAGCATCCTGCATCCAAAACACGGTCCATTTCATCCAAGAAGACCTGACACCATTCTTTCTAGGATGGTTCGTGGTATGTTGCCAAGAAAAAAACCATCAGGACAAGCTGCCCTGAAAAGATTACGAGCATACATTGGAGTTCCAAACCAATTAAAATCCTTTAATAAAATTCAGTTTGATAACGCAAAGATTAGAAAACCAAATGCATATTACACTAGTATGGCAGAGCTTGGAAGAACTATAGGGTGGAATGAATGACTACAACAAAGACTGAAATCTATTTTGCAACAAGAAAGGCAGCCAGAGCCCATGTGTATATTACCAAAGGAGTAGGAAAGGTTCGAGTAAATAATGTTCCAGTTGAGATGATTCCTCAGGAAACTGCTCGAGAAGTAATTTTAGTCCCCCTTGAAGTATCTGGCGATATACGAAAAAAAGTTGACATTTCTGTTCGAGTCAAAGGGGGAGGCTTTATGGGACAAGCTAGCGCATCAGCTACTGCAATTTCTCGTGCACTAACTGGATGGACGAAATCAAAAAAAGAACCTCGTGAACATCCCCTAACAAAATCTGCGCGAGATGATCTTAGAAAAAGAATTTCAGATTTTGACAAGTATCTGATTAGTGGAGATGCCAGACGAAAAGAGCCAAAGAAATTTGGCGGTCCTGGTGCCAGAAGAAGAAAACAAAAGTCATACCGTTAGATCGTGAAAGCAGTAATTTTAGCCGGCGGCATTGGAACTCGTGCAAAGCCGTTTACTGATTTTTTTCCAAAGGCAATGATTCCAGTTGGTAACAAGCCGTTAATTGATCACATTGTAAGATATCTTTCTTCGTTTAGATTCATTGAGGAAATCATTATAGTTTCAGACTTTGAGGGGTTGGGAGGTCAAATAAAACACTATTTTGAAAATTCTAATAAGAAAATTAAATTCGTTCAGGATTCTGGGAGTGGGACAGCAGGAGACCTTCTTCACTTGTCAGCTTTGTTAAAAGGAAATTCTGAATTTGTCTTGTGGTTTGTAGATAATTTGTGTGCAATTGATATTAAAAAAATGCACGATTTTTTTAAGAAAAAAAATTCCATTGCAAGTATTGCTACCAGGAAATACAAAAAAGAGGAAACTGGATTTGCTATAGTTGATAATGGAATAATTAAAGAATTTTTAGAAAAACCAAATGTCAAGCTATCAAATTCAGAATGTCTTGGAGTTTACATTCTAAGTACTAAGATTTTAGAACAAATTAGAAAAAAATCAAAATCAAAAAAAGATCTGAATTTATCGTATCACATTTTGCAAGACTTGGCTAAGAAAAAACTTGTCAGTGCTTTTGATATTGGAAAAAATCCATGGATAGATGTAGAATCGCCTGTCATTATAGAACGAAATAAAAAAATTGTTAATAATATTATAAAACAAATGAAATCTTAAAGTTTTGATTTAATGTAATCAATCGATTTTACGGGGGTAGGATCTATCTTGTTAATTACTGCATTATAGATGGTTGCATAATCAAGTAAGTAGATGAGATTGATTATTTTAGTAAGAATACTCCCTTGTACTGAAATAATTTCATGAAATTCTATTTTGTTTTCATTAAAGTATTCTTTGAGAATTTCCCAGCGTTCCTTAGTCTTGATATAGTCATCAACACCTCGAATCAAGATTGGTTGTACAGAAGCGGGTCTCTCCCAAGAAACTATATTGTTATGACATGCTTCAACTACGTCTTCAGTCATGGCATTGCATTTACTGGTTTCTTGTAATGAATTTTTGAATCGTAGTGCAGCAGCATAAAGACCATAGGGATAATAAATTACGGGGATTTTATTAATCCAGGATGCTAGTTCTAGAGATGGGTTTTCTTCAGATAAATTTTCTGAGTTGATTTTCTTTCCAGTCTCCATTAGCTGAGCAATTGATTCATTTACATTACCATCTTTGATGCCAAATTTTCCCTCTAGCAGAGACAACATAGAATAGAGTACTATGGGTAAAGTTGCTCTTGGAGAATTTACTTCTTTTATTGTATTATGATGAATAGAATTTTTTTTACAGTAATCTTGCATTTTCCCCCCTGAAGAAAACGCAACAACTTGTGCTCTAGTTTTTTTTGACTCTACTAAAATTGTTAATGGTTCAACAGAATTTCCTGAAACACTTGTAGCTACAATTAACGTATTAGAATCCACTGTATTAGGTAAAGTGTATCCTTTAACCATCGTTGTATGTATGTTAGATTTTGACAAAACTCCACAAAGTATTTCTCCAGCTGCTGCAGAACCTCCCATACCAGCAAAAACTATGTGATCAACATCTCCAAAATCGATATCAAAGTTGATTGGTTTTTCATAATATTCAGCAGCTAGTTTTGGCCATTGATCATATGCTTCATGCATTCCATTGGAATCATATTTTTTTAGAATAGCTTTGTCAATCATATGGAATCAGGATTAATTTGCATAGTTTAATGGTTTTATATTTTCATATTGGATGATTTTTTTCGTATAGAGTAATTTTATCCTCATATGCCAAAGTCAATGTAATATCATCAAGGCCTTCAAGTAAAGTTTTTTTTCTGTGGTTTTCAATTTCAAAGGGAATTTGTGTATCATTATAGATAATCATTTGTGATTTTAGATCAACTGTTATTTTGGAATTTGTTTGAAAGAGTTTGTCCATATTTTGAGGATCAAGTGTAATTGGTAAAATTCCGTTTTTAAAACAATTGCTATAAAAAATGTCAGCAAATGATGGAGCAATAATTACATCAAATCCATAGTCTTTTAGTGCCCATGCGGCATGCTCTCTGCTTGAACCGCATCCAAAATTTTCTCGAGTTAATAGAATTTTGGAACCAGCATATTTTGAATCATTTAAGACAAAATCCTTCTTAGGATTACCATCTTTATCAAACCTCCAGTCATAGAATAGATATTTTCCAAATCCTGTTTTTTGAACCAATTTTAAAAATTGTTTTGGAACAACTTGGTCTGTGTCTACATTGATCCTATCAAGGGGTGTGGCAATACTTGAAACTTTACTAAATGGTTTCATTAGATTACATCCACTCTCTTACATCAACAAAATGGCCTGCTATAGCAGAAGCTGCAGCCATTACTGGACTCATAAGATGAGTTCTTCCTCCTGAACCCTGTCTTCCTTCAAAGTTTCTGTTCGATGTACTTGCACAACGTTCACCCGGTGCTAAGATATCTGGATTCATTCCAAGACACATGCTACATCCAGAATCTCGCCACTCAAAGTTTGCATCTTTGAATATTTTATCAATCCCTAACTTTTCGGCTTGTAGTTTTACGTGCTGTGAACCTGGTACTACCATTGCTCTTACTCCCTCGGAAACTTTTTTTCCTTTGACTATCTTTGAGGCCTCTACCAAGTCTTGTAGTCTTGCATTAGTACAAGAACCAATGAACACT
>JADNRU010000035.1 GCA_016276965.1 Nitrosopumilales archaeon
GTCAAAGTAATAATAACATTATGAGAGTTTCAGAACAAGAAATTCAAGAATTAAAAAATTTTGTATTTTTGCTTAATTCAAAGGTAGATAGTGCGGTAATTGTAGAAGGCAAAAAAGATTCTGCCGCTTTAAAGAAGATTGGGTTTTCTGGCAAAGTGTTAGAATTTCACAAGTTTGGGGGATTAGGAAAGTTTGTTGATTCGGTTTCATGTTACAAGAGTTTGATAATTCTTTTAGATGGAGATAGAAAAGGTAGATATCTTACGGGAAAAATAATTTTTCAATTAGAACGCCGTACAAGAATTGATCTTTCTTTTAAAAGAAAACTTGTTTCAATAACAAAGGGCAAAATTCGTTTTATTGAACAGCTTGGTTGTTACGAATCTTTTATGTAATAAAAAAATTCAAGGCCAAAGACCTTTGAGGTTAAATGCTTCTACAACTCTGCTTACTGCCAAAACCATTGCAGCTCGACGCATGTCAACCTTATGTTTCTTTGAAAGTGCATAGATATCTCTGAAACTTCGAGTGATATGTTCTTCCATTTTCTTTGCAACTTCATTAAATGTCCAATAATATCCCATATTGTTTTGTACCCATTCCAAGTATGAAATACATACACCACCAGAGTTTGCTAAAATATCAGGAATCACAATAATTTTCTTTTTGAAAATAATAGGATCTGCCTCAGGTAATGTTGGACCGTTTGCAGCTTCAGCAATAATTTTACATTTTAGATTCTTTGCAATTTTTGAATTAATTTGATTTTCAAGAGCTGCAGGGACTAAAACATCACATTTTGTTGTAAGTAATTGTTCAGTTGAGATTTTTTTGCTACCTGGAAAACCGACTAGAGAACCTTTCTTTTGCTTGAACTCTATTAGCTTACTCATTTTGAATCCATTTGGATTAATAATAGAGCCTTTTGAGTCACTAGCAGCAATTACTTTTGCTCCCATCTTCTCAAGATATTCTCCAGCGAAGGTTGACGCATTTCCAAATCCCTGTAGAACAACTTTGGCACCTTTTAGTTTTAGTTTAATTATTTTGGCTGCTTCTCGAACACAGTATGCTGTACCAAGTCCAGTTGCTACGTTTCTAGCTAATGAGCCTCCCATTGGGATTGGTTTACCTGTAATTACTCCTGGTTGATAAGTAACACCATGTAATTTTCCAAAGGTATCCATAATCTGTGTCATTTCTTTTCCAGTTGTGTAAACATCAGGAGCTGGAATATCTTTTTGTGGACCGATTATTTCAGAAATGCTAAATGCAAATCTTCTTGTAAGTCTTTCAAGTTCACCATCACTTAGTTTTTCAGTCTTTGGATTAACATATACACCACCCTTACCTCCACCTAATGGAATATCAACTACTGCACACTTCCAGGTCATCCATGCTGACAGTGCCATGACTTCGCGTTCCATGTATTCAACACCACCTTCTGGATTAAAGAAACGAATTCCTCCTTTGTATGGACCCCGGTCATTGTTATGCTGACTTCTAAATCCAGTGAAAATTCTAATCTTACCGTTGTCCATCTTTACAGGTATTTTCACTCGCATCATTTTGTTTGGCATTGCCAAATAATCTCGAGTTCCTTTATCAATTTTGAGAATCTTGCATGCATCATCAAGTTGTTTTGTTGCATTGGCAAATGGATCATTCTTTACCAAGGTAATCGTGATCTGGATCATCTGATTATATTTAAGTTTGGGGAGATTTTTAACAAATGGTTTTCAGTACTTTAGAATTACCACACTATGTTTACAAATTTTAAATCTGTTATCATCTTCTTCAAGTATTAGAATGAAGATTCTGATTACTGGTTCTGGAGGATTCATAGGTTCCAGATTAGCAGCAAAGCTTGTAGAAAAAAACTACGTGGTTACCGGACTGATACATGAACAGAAAATTGATAATTCTTCAATCAAAACAATTTATGCTGATTTAACTGAACCAAATTTTACTATTCCAGATGAGATGTATGATGTTGTTTTTCATTTAGCTGCGGTCACACCAATGGAAAAAAACAAGAAAAAAATAAAGAAAGTAAACTATGATGGAACAGTCAATCTTTTTAATCAAATCAAAAACAAAACAAAATTTTTTGTTTATGTTTCTGGATTGGGAGTTTTTGGAGATGTAGAAAACCAAATAATTAATGAAAAAACACCACTAAAACCTCATACAGATTATTCAAAAATACGATTAGAAGCCCAACACTACTTGGAATCAAATTGTAAGAAAAATTCCATTCCTTTTACTGTAGTATATCTGGGAGAAGTTTATGGAAATGGGGGTTGGTTTACTTCACAGATTGTAAATAGATTAAAAAAAGGACGTTTTAAGATGCCAAAGTCGGGAGAATATTATCGATGTGTGGTGCATGTTGATGATGTAGTTACAGCACTAATTACAATTGCAGAAAACAATGCCTATGATGAATCATTTATTATAACTGATTCAAGTCCGGTTTTGTTCAAGGATTTTATTTTTTTTATTTGTGACAAACTTGGTTTGAAACATCCTGGGAGTATTCCAATATTTTTAGCAAAAACTGTTTTGGGGGGTGATTTAGTAAAGCTACTCACTACCTCTGTTAAAACATCAAATGAAAAAATATCTAAAATATGTAAATTTGCATACCCAACATACAAGGAAGGAATACAGGCAGTAATTTCAGAAATTAAATAAAAAAAATTTGAATTTGGATTTAAAGATAAACCTTTTTTGAATTCATCTTTCTATCAAGCTTGTCAATTACTTCATCGAGAACTCCGATGTTAAATTCAAGCAAATTTGAAAGATGAAAGATTGCACCGTATCTTTCTCCAATTTTTGTGACCATGTTGTTTTTCTGAAGAACTTTCATGTGATGTTGAACGGCTTTGTAATCTAAACCAAGTTCTTTTGCTAGCTGATGTGTATTAAATGGCCTTTCAAGTAAGAGCATGATAACTCTTAGTCTTGTATATCCACCCTTGGTACCTGCAAACAAAAACAGTAAGAGTTTTCTTGTGTGTTTGTCTGGTTTACGATTAACTGGATCGGATTTAGTCTTTACAAGCTCTTTGAATTCTAATAGTTGGGTTGTAATCATTTTTTCCTACCTACAGAAAAAATATAAAATTATAATAAAACACTATTTCCAATTCTATTCCAAATTCATTACAAATTGATATCAAAATGAAATTTAGGAATAACTAACCCTTAAATTGACTATAAAGGAATTCGTTTTGACTTGATGTCATCACGAGGCTACGATATGACGCCTACTATGTATTCACCAGATGGGAGAATTTACCAAGTAGAATACGCTATAGAGACAGTAAAACGTGGAACTCTTTCGATCGGAGTAAAATGCAAAGATGGAGTTCTGTTAGCCGTTGAAGAAAACCCAAGGGCCTTACAGGTTGCAAATGTTACTCAGAAAATTTTCCAAGTTGACAAGCATATAGGAGCAGCAGCTGCAGGATACATTCCAGATGCCAGAGTCCAAGTTGATAGTGCTAGATTCTTTTCACAGAGCAATAAATTAACTTATGACGAAGACGTGGAAGTTGAAATGGTTGCAAAACATCTTGCAGACCAGTGTCACCAGTTTACACAGTACTCCGGAGTAAGACCTTATGGAGTTGCACTAATAATAGCTGGTGTTGACCTAAAAGGCGGATCTATTTACGTTACTGATCCTAGTGGAACTTTTGTCTCATATGCAGCAGTAGCTATTGGTGCAGGTTCTGAGGAAGTAACTGACTTTTTAGAAAAAAATTACAAAAATGAAATTATGCTTGAAGAAGGTGCTACTCTTGCAACAGCTGCAATTAATCTAAAAACTGAAAAGACTGATGTAGTCAAAAACGTAAAAATGTCTTGGATTAAACAAGATAAGAAAATTATGGAAAAAGTATCCGAAGCAGACCTTGAAAAATTTGCCAAGTTGGCTAAAGAAAAGTTTCCACATTAAGCTCGTAACTGTAAGATTTGATTAAACTACCATCAAATATAATATATTAAAATCCAAGATTTCTTGTGGGTCTAGGAAGTTATTGGGGAGAAGTAATTGATGTTCTTCGTGACATTATCCCTGTTTATGATAAAGTAAATTCGTACATTTCTCTTGGTAAGGACAAGCAACACCGCATTAAAGGAATTAAAGGTAGAGTCATCAGCGGAAACTCCATCCTTGATGCAGGTTCGGGTTTTGGTAACATGTCAAAAACCGCTTTGAAAGTTACAGGGGGTAATCTAGACATCACTCTATATGATCCGCTTGTACCAATGTTACAAAACACTGAAAAAAATTTTGAAGTAAAATTGAACTTGGCTTGTGGAGTTTTTGAACATATTCCTTTTCAAAATGAAGAATTTGATGCAGCGTTGTGTGGTTATTCACTTAGAGATGCTATCAGTCTTAAAACTGCAATATCTGAAATTCATCGAGTTTTAAAAAAAGGTGGAAGGCTTGTCATTGTAGATTTAGGAAAGCCCGATAACTCTTTAATTAGATTTGGGACTTCGTTTTATTTGAGATTAATTTTACCAATTATAGCTCTAATAGCAGGAGGAAGATTGGGACTAAAATTTGCAACTTTGTATGGAACTTACAAACGTTGGCCTAAAAACAAAAAACTTGAGCAAATGTTACTTGAAAAATTTTCTAAAGTAGAATTTGAAAAAGACTTTATGGGTGCAGCAATTATGGTTGCCGCTTACAAGTAAGATGAAACTTCCTATAGTTCTAGTCTATCTGACTGCGTTAATTGTGGGGCTCTCCTATGGAATGCATAATCCTATCGTTCCAGTTTTTTCAAAAGAGATCATAGGAGCATCTTATGTTGAATTGGGAATAATCGGGTTTACAAATTTTCTTCCCTACATGTTTATTCCTCTTTTTGTTGGAATTTTGCTTGACAAATTCAATAATGGTTTGTTACTCTCAGCAGGAATAGCATTAAACTCTGCATCAGTCTATTTACTTTCGATTTCCCAATCTGTTCCAGAGGTTGCATTTTTTAGAGCACTCACTGGTGTATCTCATGCATTTTTTTGGCCTCCATGTGAGAGAATAATTACTCATGTTGAAACCCCAGAGAACAGAGTAAAATCAATTGCAAGGTTTATGGGATTTTTCGTTGGAGGTCTAATGATAGGACCGTTAATTGGAACTTTTCTTTTAGAAAATTTGGATGTTGGTTTTAGAATTTTATTCCAATTTTCAACCTATGCTGTGGCCATTGCAATAATAACTGGACTCCTTTTATCAAAATATGGTAAAACTACCCAACATAGTGTCATTAATTTTGGGTCTATCAAACAGATAACTAAATTCCCCATCATAGTTTTGATGTTGATTTTTTGTAGTGCCTCATTTGGAACATTTCTAACTATTTATCCTGCCTTTATGAATGACAGATCAATTTCAAGCGTAAACATTGAATTGTTGTTTTTTATTTTTGGAATATCTAGGTTAGTCACACTAGCCTTTGTGGGTCCATTAGCAAAAAGAACATTTCATAGTCTAATTGCAACTATCTTGTCAATTGCATTTGGAATGCTAATTGTATTTTATTCATTTACTTTTGAGATGTTTACTATAGCAATGCTGATTATGGGATTTGGATTTACGATATATTTTCCACTAACCTTTGAAATAATTATGAGAAAAGCAAAAAAGAAATTTTCTGGTGGCTTGATTGGTGCATATGAGGCAACATTTGGAATTGGATGGGCAACTGGACCACTCTTTGCAGGTATTGTTGCAGATATATTTTCAAAAGATGCCCCATATTTTGCATTTTTTGTGATAGGAATTATTGTAACTGTAATAATCATATTAAAAAGGAATAATCTTCAGTTACAGTGGAATCAGAATCTTGAGTCATAATTTTTGGATATGATTAACTGATGAGTGTTTAACTAGTTCTAGTTTTTAATTTCCCAAGGAATAATTTTTCTGTAACGTCACCTTGGGATTTATCAACTGAAAGTTTAAGGTGAGCGATTATCTTATACCGTTTTTCGTCTACTGTATCGTCGTCTGCTTGAGGAATAATATAATCACCAATTACCATGAAGGTTTCTCTTGTATCTTCTAGTAGCCATTTCATTTGATAAGGATCTGAATCGCTAGAAGCTAGGGGAAACAAAATTATCGCAAAAGAAATTATAGTAATTGTAAGTCCAATCTTATCACCTGTTGTCATTGGAGATGATTTTAAAATAGAACTTGTAGGGATTTTCCCAAATTGAAACCAGATTTGTTCCAAAAGATTTCCAGATTTATTAAAACATTTTTTCCAACTAAGAATGCCATTCTCTTTATTCTTCAAGTTTCAATTATAATCTAGACTAGATGATATATAATATTACATACAGACTAGCCATTCTAGATTAGTTGATCTATTAGGTCTAATTGGAATAAAAGAAACTGAAAGGGCAATGAGGAGACAGGGATGAAACCAAGAATTTAGCCCCTTTCAGTTGATTTTGGTGATTTTATTACATCAATTTTCTAGATAATTTCTAGTATGTAATACAGTATTACATAACATCCCTTATCTTGATTTTAACAATCAAGCCATAAAATCTGGGATAAATCCCATAATTTTAATTTCAGACCAACTATAGCATTTTGTGTTGGAATACTGGCTCAACATTATGGGCAGTGAATGGATAATCATCATTTTCGTAGCACTCATTGTGTTATTGGGATCAAATAGGTTACCAGATGTGGCAAGGAAATTGGGCAAAGCAGTAGGAGAATACAATAAAACAAAAAATGATGTTCAAAACCAATTCAAAGATTTTTCAAATACAAATCTGAGTGTAGATGGTCCAGTACAAAATGAAAGAGAAAAACTTGAGAGGATTGCAAAATCTCTAGATATTGATTTTGCTAACAAATCAGATGATGAATTACGCAAAATTATATCTTTAAAAATTGGTCAATCAAATACCGATGTAAAGGCTGAGAAAAATTTATAACAAAAAAATTAATGTTTCATTTTTAGTTTTCTTGTACTTTTTTCTTTTAAACGATAAACGTTTCTATCCAGTCTTTTTTTTGCAAATTTGTAATATTCTTTAACTATTTCATATCCCAAAAATTTACGACCTAACATCTTGCTAATCACGGCAACTTGCCCTGAACCTAGGAAAGGATCTAGGATGACATCGTTTTTTTCACTTGAATATTCCAATATTTTCTTTATCAATTCTGCAGGAAGTTTTGTAGGTGTTTTTTGATCACCAGTCCAATATTCTCGTTTGATGGACCAAACATCTTCTTTATCTTTGTAATGTAAGCTACGACCCTCAGTAGTTTTAGAATTCTTTTTAAACCTTGTATAAGGAAAAAATTTTCTTTTTTTCCCATTTTTGCAAACATAAAGACAATGATAATGTGAAGTGACGAATTTTTTTGCTGTAACGACTCCAAATTGGTATTTCCAAATAAGATGATTAATTGTAGTAAATCCGACATCATCTAAAGCCATAAGAATATCTTTCAGATTATTCCAACCTGAGAAAACATACATACTTCCTGATTCCTTGAGAATTCTAAAGGATTCGCTCATCCACTGAAATGTAAAATCGTAATATTCTTCGGGTTTGATTTCGTTATAGCCTTCAATTACCCTCGATGCGGTTCTATTGTAATTTGCCTTTGAAGCTTTAAAATTAATTGCAAAGGGGGGATCAGTAATTATTAGATCTATTTTGTTATCTGGAATCAGGGTCATGCCTTTGATGCAATTCATGTTGTAAATTTTGTTAAATTCAATTTGTTTCAAATTCATCAATTGTACTCCCATTCTTATTTAATAATGTCATGAACTACCATCAGAAATAAAGCAATGGACTTCAAGAGTCGATAGTTTTAATTTTATTACAGCTATCTGTAATCCATTTTATTTTTTCGGCTATTTACCATAGCTGTTAGTGGATATTGGGATTACAGGTTTAGATCTAATACTGAAAATAACTCTAAAGATAATATCTATCATCTATCAAACAATAAATCAGGATTAGTATTTTTCAGATCATGAGATATTCTTGCCCTAAATGTAAATCAAAATTGGCGATTCTAAAAACTTTCAACAAAAAAATTTTAATTTCATGCCAAAGTTGTGGACTGGAGGATCTATTACAATATTCTAAAAATCATGATGAGGTATATCTTGAATTTTTAACTAAATTTGATCACAAAGAAATTCCAACAGAGAGCCAATTGAAAGAAGGGCTAAAAGCTGAAGGAATTATCAGAGATGAAAAAGAAATTGAAAAAATGATTGAAAATTCAAATCCTGGATTGGTAACAAGATCTGTATTATTTTCAAAAAAAGATTACATTTCATATTATACTACAATTAAAAAACCAGAACCCCAAATGGGTTCACCAGTAGATGATTTTGGGTTAGAAGACAAACTTTCAGAATATCTGCAAGAAATAGGAATCAAAAAATTTTATAAATTTCAAGAAGATGCAATTAAAGAAATTGCTTATGGGAGCAATGTAATAATCGAAGCACCAACTGCTTCAGGCAAAACCGAAGCCTTCCTAATTCCCATTCTACAGAAAATTAAAGTCGAAAAAGACAAAGGAAAAATTTTGGCATTATTTGTTTATCCTACTAAAGCACTTTCAAAAGATCAATATCCAAAAATTTTAGAACTTGCAAAGAGAGTTGGAATAAGTGTTAAAGTCTTTGATGGCGATACGCCCCAATCAGAACGTACGGAAATTTTAGATTCCCCTCCACATATAATTATTACAAATTTTGATATTTTACATTATCATCTTTGGAACAGAACTAGATTTTCATCTTTATTTAATACAGTAAAATTTTTGGTGGTTGATGAAGTTCATGTATATTCAGGAATTTTTGGATCAAATGTTCACTATATAATTAAACGTCTAAAAAGAATTTGTAACAAAATTCAGTTTATAGCATCATCTGCTACACTTCAAAATGCAACACAGTTTTGTGAAAAGCTTTTTGATGAAAAAATGAATTTGATTCGTGGTGAAGGAAAGAAAGGAGAGACAGATTTTCTCATGCTTTTCCCATCATTAAGAACTCAAAGAGCTTTAATGGTGGATTTGATAAAAAAATTAACGGAAAAAAAACACAAAACAATGGTTTTTAGCAATTCCCATTTAAATTCCGAATTAGTGGCAATGCAAGCAAAAAAACAAAAAATTGACATTAAAGTTCACAGAGCTGGTCTAATGTCAAATTACAGAAGGTCAGTCGAACAATCATTCAAAAGTGACAAACTAATGGCAATATCTTGTACACCCACTCTAGAGTTAGGAATTGATGTTGGAAATGTAGATGGAGTAATTTCTGCAACAATTCCGGTTAACAGGCTAGTACAAAGAATTGGACGTGCAGCTAGGAAAGGTCAGCGAGGATATGCATTTTTAGCACTTGGAAATGATCCAATATCACAATATTACAAAAATCATCCAGATGATTATTTTGACGATGTAGAAAGAATCTATATTGATCCAAAAAATCCCTTTGTTGAAGAATTTCAAGTACTCGCTATGGCATTTGATAAACCAATTGCAAAACACGAGCTAAAAGAACATTCAGAAGTAATTGAAAAGCATGTCATAGAAGGAAATCTGGTTTTACATGAAGATAGGTACATTCCTAATTATGACAAGGTCAGGACATTACTGAATGAGTACAGTATTAGGGGGATAGGAAAATCAATTGACATTTTTTTCAATGAGAGAAAAGTAGGAGAGCGAGTCTTACCAATTGCTCTTCAAGAATTACATGAATCTGCAATCTATTTTCTTGCTGGAACTAGGTATAGGGTAAAGGAATTTGATTACCCTGAAAAAAACTTTGCAAAACTAGAAAGAATCCCAAGAGATTATCCGTACTATACTAAGGCACTTACTGAAGAATGGCCAACTATAGAGGCAGTTTATGAGAAAAGAAATGCCATTGGAATTGAGGTTGCATTCTGTAAACTACACATTCAAAAAAGAGTTTATGGTTATGTCAACATCGAAGTAGGTCAGGAAATAACTCAAGGACAAAAAGTTCTCTTGGAAAAACCATTAGAATATGATTTTATTACGAAAGGACTTGTATTTCATGCCCCAAGACCACTAAAGCAAATCGAAAGTTCAGAGAATGAAGAATATGTAGAAGCAAGTGGATATCATGCCACAGAACATGTTGTAATTGAAGGAAGCAACATGATTACTGGTGGTGTTTCTCAGGATTTAGGAGGTATTTCTCTAGGAACTTCAGGATTAATTTTCATTTATGATGGTGCTATAGGCGGAAATGGGGCTAGTAGGGCACTATATGATAGATTTGAAAAAGCATTGGAGCGAAGTATGATCATTGTAAAAGAGTGTCCTTGTAAAAATGAATCAGGTTGTCCTAGATGCACTTTTTCATATAGATGTGGAAACAACAACGAGTTTCTTCACAAAAAGTCATCCCTTGAAATTTTACAAAGGATAAATGATGGAGAAAAAACTGAGCTAGAAGAACCTACAGAAGGAGAAAAACCATTGGTATGAAGTTAAAATTTTTCATAATGTTTTTACTAACTATATTTATTATTGGTTCAGTAAATTCTGTTTATTCCCAAGAGTTTGACAATGAACAAATTCGTATTGAAACAGTAGCAGAGAATCTTGAAATTCCATGGGCAATTGCATTTGATCCAGATGGCAGAATCTTTGTAACAGAAAGAGTTGGAAAGCTAAGAGTAATTGAAGATGGCAAACTAAATCCAGAACCTGTTAAAGTTCTCAATGTAGGAATAGGAGAAGGAGGTCTACTTGGATTAGCTTTAGACCCAAACTTTGAAGAGAATCATTACGTGTATCTTTATTATACATATTCGGAATTTTTTACAATCTACAATAAAGTGGTACGCTATACTGAAAAAAATTACAGCTTATCAGATGAAAAAATTTTGTTAGATAAAATCCCTGGGGCATTTCATCACGATGGTGGAAGAATGAAATTTGGGCCTGACAAAAAATTGTATATTACTACGGGGGATGCTGGCAATGCCAATTCAGCACAAGATCTAAATTCCCTTGGTGGAAAAATTCTTAGAATCAACTCAGATGGAACTATACCTGATGACAATCCATTTGGAAACTCTCCTGTTTATTCATATGGACATAGAAATCCACAAGGACTTGACTGGGATCCAGTTACTGGGAAATTAGTGGTTACTGAACATGGTCCTTCTGCTCATGATGAAGTAAATGTTGTAGAAGCTGGAAAAAATTATGGTTGGCCAATAGTTATTGGTGGAGAGCATGATCCAAAATATGTAGATCCTATAATTCACTCAGGTGACGACACTTGGGCACCATCTGGGGGAAGCTTTTACAATTCAGACAAAATCCCTGAGTGGACAAACAAGTTTTTCAT
>JADNRU010000036.1 GCA_016276965.1 Nitrosopumilales archaeon
CTACCTTTTGTTTGCTAGAATTTATCGAAAAACTCTTTCCACCCGGAGCAAAAATTTCAGCAGTTTCAATTAGATGATCGAAGGTTTTTCTATGTGGAACCACGCCTAACTGTTCAAGTCCTGAAATACTGACTAATCCCCCACAATGTTCTGGGGTTCCAATCTCATAATCTTCCTCAATAACTAAAACACTATGACCTTGTTTAGCAATTTCTCTAGCACAAAATAATCCTGCAACACTTCCGCCAGCTATTACTACATCGTACATAAATCTAATTTTTAGTACAATTATTTAATTCAAAAGTTTTTCATTCAAGCGATTTACTCCTTTTAGAGGTGAGTGACATAAAACAGGTAATAGTAGTTAGGACTGATCTAGACATGGGTAAAGGAAAGATCGCAGCTCAAGTAGGTCATGCCTGCGTTCTTGGTGCAGAAAATGTTAGAAAATCTCATCCGGATTGGTTTGATGAATGGTGGCAAGGACAAGAAAAAATTGTAGTAAAAATTCCAAACCTAAAGGAACTTGAAAATGTAAAAAAACATGCAATTGATTTGAATCTTCCTTGGTCAGAAGTAACTGATGCTGGACACACTCAGATTGCTCCTGGTACTACTACCTGTATTTCAATTGGTCCTGCACCTGAAGATTTAATTGATAAAGTTACAGGCGACCTCAAACTTTTGTGATATTACTTTCAACCTGAAATTTACTAAAGTTATTGGAATAAGATATAACATGGACCTTTCAATTTTCCTCTGTGAAAAAACAACATAAAGGTATTATTATGACTGTGATTTTTGGTGGTTCATTATTATTTTGGGCAGCAGCAGCCAGTGTTCCTGGGATAACTCCTGAAGATCCCAACGAAAAAATTACTGTTACTGGAACTCCTATGGATAACTATCCTGATGTTCAGAGGGTACAATTTTGTAGTTCTAGTGATTTTGCTAAATCAAATTCTTATGTCACTGAATACAAAATTCCAACACCGTGTACTCAACCATTAGCAATAGTTACTGATCCAGATGGAAATGTTTGGTTTGCTCAAACAAATGCAGGCCGAGTTGCAAAATTTGATCCAATTACTGAATCATTTACAGAATACGAAAATCCCCGTTGGCCACGGGGAATAAATCCAGATGATTTTGGAGGTCGTTCAATGATGTGGGGAATTGATTATTCTCCAGATGGAAGTATTTGGTTTACAGATGAATTTTATGACAAAGTATGGAAATTTTCTATAGAAGACGAAGAGTATGCAAAGCCATTGTCCTTTCCATCATCAGGCCAATCTCTTCCTCAAAGACTATCTGTAGAAGGATCTCAAATTATTGTAAATGATTTTACTGGAAATAAATTAACTTTCTTGGACCCAGCTCAATCTAATCAGGGAACTACTTTTCTAAGTCTTCCTTCTCCAGTAGAAGGTTCTGTGACTGGTGGTTTTGGTGTTGATGCTGAAGATAACATTTGGTACACAAATTGGCTTTTTCAAACAGGTGGAGTTTTAATCAAAGCAAATCAAGAAAAAATTCTAGAATTAATTAATTCTGATGAAAATGAAGAAACACAGATGTTTGATTTCATAACCATATACCAATTTCCGGCTGGGATGACAACTCCAAACGGAATTTCAGCCGGCCCACAAGGTTTGATTTGGATTTCAGATACTTCTAGTAACCTTTTCTTTAGTTTTGATCCAGAAACAGAAATCTTTACTAAATATGCTACATCAATCCCACAAGTTGCATCATATGGAAATTCCTCTGGACTGATTAAGACGCCTGTTTCTAGACCTTATTGGAATGAATTTGATGATCAAGGAAGACTCATTTTCAATGAGCAAACGGCAAATAGAATAGGCGTTTTTGATCCACAAAAAGAAACCCTTGTGGAATATACCATTCCGTCTAAAAATCCAAACTGGGCAGATTGCGAATTCTTAGATGATTGTGGTCTTGCACAAGTATTTGATTTTACAGTTGATGGAGAAAAAATTTGGTTTACTGAATGGGTTGAAAATAATATTGGCTTACTAGATACTTCTATCCCACTTCCATTTGATGTTGAACTTGATAAACAAAAAATAATTCTAAAAAAAGGTGAACAGACCCAGATAACTCTTACGATAACGCCAAAATCTAATAGTGATATTCCTGAAGTTTCTCTTACATCATCTAGTACTGCATCTTTTGATGATCTTTCCGTAAAAACGGATGTACTAACATTTCAGCTTGACTTTGATGCTCCAAGAATAATTCAGATTTCTGTTAGTGCAAGTGACAACGCATTGCCTGATCTTCATAAATTACTTATCGGGGTCCAAACCGATGAAGTAGTTGTTTCAAAATATGTTACTGTGATAGTTGAGCAGTGATTCCAAAGCTAGACACTGAAATGGGAATTTCCGTGTATAGCACTCCTTTCAAGGGGTGCGGCGGAAAAATAAGAGTAGAAAGTGAGGATTTTTTTGTTAAAGAAATTTTATCCAAAAAATCACTTTCTGGTGTTTCACAAGATTCTGGATTTGCCGTATACAAATTAAAAAAAAGGAATATTGATACATTCCATGCTTTACAAGACATTTTAAAAAAATATGGATTACGATTAAAGGCTCTAGGTCTAAAAGATGCATCAGCTATAACAGAACAATTTGTTTGTTCTACAAGTAAATCAAAATCACTATCTGAGATTAAAGAAAACAAGTACTCACTTTCTGGCATCGGCTTTGTAAAAAAACCTCTATCAAAAAAAGACATGATTGGAAATCATTTTAGAATTAAAATCAGTAATGCATCTTCTGAAATTTTACATTTTAATGAGTACGATAAAATTTTAAATTTTTTCGGATACCAAAGATTTGGTTCAAAAAGACCAGTTACTCATTTAATTGGCAAAGCAATTTTGCAAAGAAATTTTGAAAAAGCAATTGAAATCTTACTTTCTTACACATCAGAGTATGACCTTCCAAAAAATACGGAAATAAGAAGAAAACTATCTGATAAATCGAATTACTCTAAGATATTAAGAAATATTCCTCCTCAAATGGATCTCGAAAAAACAGTACTTAAAAAAATGATACAAAATAATGATTCTTTTGCAGCAATTCGTGCTTTACCGCTTACAATAAGACGGTTTTTTGTACAAGCCTATCAGTCATTTCTTTTCAATAAAACTTTGAGTAACGCATATGAAAACGGTGAGAATCTATTCACTCCTCAAGCAAATGACATTTGTTATAACAAAAATGGGCTAATTGAAAAATATTCTAATGACTATTTACAACGACTTGCTATTCCTTTTATTGGGTATTCATATTACAAAAAAACTAGATTTAATTATTATATTTCTAAGATTTTAAATTCAGAAGAAATAAGAGCTAAAGACTTTTTTTTAAAAGAAATGCAAGAAGTTAGTAACGAGGGTGGATTTAGAAATTCCTCAATTAATTGTGAACAATTTTTAATAAAAAATGACACGATTAGCTTTCAAATTTCTAGGGGCTCTTATGCCACAATTATCTTGCGTGAAATAATGAAACCAGACAATCCAATTTTAGCAGGTTTTTAATTATTTTTTAATTTCTCGTTTCGGCTTTTATCGTTTCTCATTGCCTCATACAATCTTTCCATGAGGTAAAATTCTCTTGCAGCTGAAGGCTTTTTTCCGCGAGCTTTATCGTTTCTCATTGCCTCATACAATTTTTCCATAAGGTAAAACTCCTGTGCTTCGGATTTTTTTGAAGAGTTATTAGTTTTTGATTGAGATGTTTTACCCTCGATGGTTTTTCGTGACACAAGTATACCACTATTTGGAACATAATACTGTGTTTTGTGTGTGAATTGAACAGACACTTTTTTGTACACTCTATTTAGGATTTGCATTATTTCTAAAAATTGAATTAAATGAATAAAAACACACTAAGAATTTATTAAAAGAAATACTATACTATGATTATGAAAGCTACTTTTGCTGCAGGATGTTTTTGGGGAGTAGAAGCATTATTTAGACAAGTTAAAGGCGTAAACGATACCTCCGTTGGGTATACTGGGGGAAACTTTGAAAATCCCACTTATGAAGACGTCTGTTCTGGTAAAACTGGACACGTAGAATCCATACAAATTGAATACGATTCTAATGAAGTTTCATATGATGAGTTGTTAAAGATATTTTGGAATAATCATGACCCAACTACACCAAACCAACAAGGTCCTGATATTGGAGAACAATATAGATCGGTAGTATTTTTCCATTCTAAAGAACAAGAAGATTCTGCAAAGGCTCTAAAAGAAAATCTTCAAGATGGTGCGCTAAAAAAATTTGGAAGAAAAATTGTTACTGAAATACTCCCCGCTTCAAAATTTTACGGGGCCGAAGAATATCATCAAAGATATCTTGAAAAAAATGGTCTTGCCAAATGTAGTAGTAAGATAAACTAATACCTTATCCTTTCTAAGTATATTCATGGAAAAAGCCTACATCCTATTAAGCTGTGAAATAGGAACTGAAAATGATCTTGCAAAACAATTACGTGAAATTCCTGAAATTAAAGTTGTCACCATTACATATGGAGAATATGACATCGTTTTTGAAGCCGAAACTAGGAATACTGAGGAAATGGATAAACTCATTACATCAAAAATAAGAAAGTTAGCAAAAATTAGAACAACAATTACTCTTCGTGTAACAATTTAGTTCTTTTTTAAAATAACAAAACCAATGACTGAAATTATCACACCTAATATTGCAATAAATTGTCCATATTGAATCCATTCAGGATTAGAGTACATAAAGGAAGATTCGGGCCCTACAATTGCTTGGCCTTGTAAATGAAATAATATTCCAAACATTATAGTCAGAATTCCTAAAATTATGAGAACTATTCCTTTTCTCATTACCTAAAATGAACACATTTTCTTTAAAAGGTAAACAGAATTGATAAATTGAACAAATGATTTTTCGCTGTTTTCTTTAATCCATTTTTTTTACAATCGTAAAGGTGTATAATTGGAATACTGACTTGGAATCAAAAAGACATCATTATGGAAATTTCATAGTTTTTTCAAGTGCGGCATTAAGTTCCTTTTTAATATTTTTGATATTGCATCCAGAAATTGCTAGAATCACAAAAGAATCCCCAATTATCATAGACATAATGTATGTGCCCATTTTTGTAATTGGAGTAATTTATGGAATGAAAATCGTTGAACGGGTAATTAGACCCAGTGAAACTCTACGTGGTAATATCAAAAGAGCATTAGTAAAGATATTCTTGCTGTTTTTTATTATTGGTGGACTTTTCAGCTCTGTAAATTTTGCCCTTCAAGGAGGAACTTTGCTTCCTGGAGCATCACTACTTGAGGACGGCTTGATTCCTTGGATTAGCGAATTTGTTTCTAATAACGGAGGCATTACTTTTCTAATTATTTCGAGTATTACTTTGATGGCAGCTGCTACAAAAAGAATTGTAGGTTTGGATGGAATTCTTAACAAAGTAATAACTTTTGTAGGAACGTTTTTCTTCTTTTCAATGATTGCATTAAGTTTAACGAACAGTGATCCAACCGATTCCCAGGTTTACTTGTACGTTTTTTATCAGGCTGGAATAATTTCAGGTACACTCTACCAAATGAACAAGTTAACATCTAATCTAAATATGTGGGAAGATTTAGCAAACGGCTACAGATAAGCCATTAAGGGGATGAAGATTTAATCCCACCTTCAATGCGTGCAAATATTGGAGTCCCTGAATCAATTTCTAATCTTTCAACAAATTTTTCGCATTCTTCTCCAACAAAGTTAGTTTTTTTGCATTCTTCCCATTCGTGTGTTTTTTTTCGTTGCATATCGTCTGCATACAAAACATCCTCACCAATTGCCAGTTGAAGTAACCCAATAACTGCCAAAGAGGCAGCAACAGCAATCATAGAATATCCAACCGTTCTATGATGGTGAGGCTCTTTCATTTGGTTCAAAGACATTACTGAGACATTTATTCTTTTATGAACGATCTTATTATTTTCTATTGTAATTTTTTGTTGATTCTTCTAAGATATTTTTTTTAACCTTTTAAGGATTTGAAAAAATTGTGTGTTATTTTCAAACAGACAATTTGTAAATCAGTAAAATGATTTAATGACGTATTATTTTTCAAATGTTACATAATAAAAAACCAAATTATAGCTTGTCCAATACAGAACACTGGCAATTTATGAAGGTAATTCTGACTTAGGTGGCTATCATGACAAAGAATGGCCTAGAGGATAATTTGTCTACCAAGAGCCATAATGACGATTGGGCAGAGTTAATTTTACAATTATCATCCATTTTAGATTTAGAAGAAGTAGAAGCTAGAATTTATCTTAATTTACTTAGA
This sequence comes from Nitrosopumilales archaeon, assembly GCA_016276965.1. Taxonomy (GTDB): domain Archaea; phylum Thermoproteota; class Nitrososphaeria; order Nitrososphaerales; family Nitrosopumilaceae; genus CSP1-1. The sequence goes on from JADNRU010000036.1 coordinate 6,381, forward strand.
TTAGGACCTGTAACTGCAAGTGCATTAGCTAAAGAATTAGACGTTGATCGTACCAAAACATATCGTACAGTTGATAAATTACTAAATCAAAGCATTGTATCAACAACCATATCAAATCCGAAATTATGCATTGCTACCAAACCAGAAGAAGTTTTACAAATTGTGTTACAAAAGAAACAAGATGAACTTAATCGAATAAACAAAGTTGGAAAAGAAGTCATAGAAAAAATCAACAAAATTGTTCCAATTACATCTGGTGTATACGTTCCTACCTTCCGTACAGTACAAGGACGTACAAATATTTATTCTCATATTGAAAAATTACTAGAAGATTCTTCTAAAATAATTTACATTGTTACAACAACTGATGATATACTAAGAATGTATCATACTGCCATTCCAGAGAAAATTAAAGAGTGTATTGATAAAGGCGGAATTGTTAGAATTATGACTGATGCAGATGACAAAAAATTCTTGCCATTAATTGAAAGACTAGAAGCCACAGAAACAAGAATCGGTAAACTTCCTTCAAAAGGAAGAATAATTGTTGAACAAGGTAAACAAATGATCATGTCTGATGCAATGAGTGGACGTTCAAGTGACGACTCTTCCCGTGCTACAACTGAAACTTTTAGTACAAATCCAGAATCTGATTTTGCACTTTGGACTAACTCTGCAGAAATGGTGAACAATATTTTTAGCTTATGTAAATTCTTGTGGCGAACTGCAAAGCCATTAAAAAAACTAGAAGCAAAATAAAAAATATTTTATTTAAAAATTTCCAAGTCTCAAAGTTTTTAGATAAGCATGAATGCAACTACTGCCATAATGATCATAACAATAATGTGTTTTATTCCCGCAATATAAGATCCTGCTCCAATTTTTCCAGCAGCAAGTCCGCCAAATACAGCTTCAATTATTGCCATGTTAAACAAAATTGTGTTTAGAGCCTCTATATCCATACTGGCTATTGAAGAAAACATTCCTCCTCCCTGTGTACTTGCTCCCGGCGTATCCATCAATAACTCTTGAACAGTTTCAAACTCACTGAAGAATTGAGAGGAAAGAATTACGGCTATTCCAATGAATACTGCAAAGGATATGTAAATTGTGAATGTATATGGGGCTAAGGAAGATTTTCGTTCCTTTTCAAGATTTTGGAGCTCTGTAACATGTTTTTGAATCATTTCCAAGTTGCTTCTAATATCTCCGCCTATTTTTAATGCCATTTCAAGTAAAACAACGACTCGTCTTGATATCTTTGTACCCATTTTATCTGCAAAATTTTCAAATGCTTCTTCAATGGGCATACCCCAACTGAGGTTTGCTCTTAAATTCTTTAATTCTGGAGTCAAAGCTCCCATGTTTCGGTCTGCTGTAGTTTCAATGGCGCGAATCAAATTGGCACCACTTTGAACAGCACTAGATAGTGCAAGCAAGAATAGAGGAAGATTCTTGTCAATGCTATCCTTTCTTTGGACTTCTCTAAGCTGGAGCAACGTGAGAGGTAGTATTCCAGCTAAAATTCCAAAAATTATTCCAATGTCTCTAATGTAAGTATCTTCATACAAATTAGAAAAATGAAAACTCAACGGAATTATTACTAACGCAGCTACTACCGAAATAATGCCGTATTTTATTTTTTGAGAATGGATTAAGGATGGTTTTGGCATCTCTGCCTCGAGTTTTCGTTTATAGTGTGGACTTGCTTTTTGCATCTTGACTTACTTCTTTGGAACCATAGAATCCATCATAAACAACATTAGAAAACCAAAGAATGGTACTAGTACATAGGTTAGCATATTCATCAATGTCATTAAATCAAATCCTGCTAAAGTAGGAGCCATTATTGCCATTACAGATAATATGATTATGGCTAACAGTGGAAATACAATTAACAGTATAGTGTACATCTCAGCCATTACTGCAAGTGAATCAACCGATTTCCTCATTGTCATCTTTTTTTCTTCTAATTGCACTTTGCCAGTAGCTATAAAGTACTCTTTAAGATCACCGCCTGATTGAACAGTAATAATTGAACCTTCTAAAAGCTCAGCATAAGGACCAGAGGGTGTCCTTTTTATCAAATCTGTCATGGCAGTTACCAAATCCATTCCCATAACCTCGATATTTCGAGTAATGAATTTGGCATCTTTTACAATTTCCTCATTTGAATTTTCATTTGCAATTGCCTTGAAAATTCCTTCTAAAGATAATCCACTTGTTGCAAGAGTTGCCATATATCCCAGAAAGTGTGGAAGCTCATCGATTAGTCTTGATTGCCTATTTTTTATATTGATTTTTGGCATCATTTGTAAAATGAAAAAAGTCATTTGTGCCATGCCTGCTCCTGCAATAATTGGTAAGAGAAACGCAAACGCAGCTGGTTGAATTTCTACCACCAGAGAAACAACAATCCCAATTCCCAGGCCAATTACTCCAGCTATTATACTGAAAAATACTATACTGCATACATAAACCTCAAAGGGAATTGGTATCATAGCCTGTTTGAGTGATTTTTCTACTCCTCCAAGTCTTGGATACAGAAATTGAACATGATTATTTAGCAATCTGTAACTAAGAATGCGTAAGGAAGAACCTGAATCAGCATCTGATTCTCTTTTCTTCGTTCCTCGTTTGAAATCTGTTGAACTTTTCATATTATTACACTTCTAATCTTTTTCTTTCAGAGAATCTTTCAGAGTCTGCATAAAATTCTTTGATGTTCTTAGATACAGATTTGTGGTCTCTAATTTCGTTTTTAACCATCCATTCAAGGGCTAGTTTTCTTTTACTTAATTCATAGTTGATTTGTTCATCCGTTTCACCATGAATTTCTTTTATTTTCTCCAATACCACACTGTTTCCAGCATATTGATGAGTATCATCAGTTGGATTCCATTTGAATATTTCATGTGTACGTATATTGCCAGTATTTTCATCCAAACCGTCAATCTCAGAAATTTGAATAATTCTTCTAACTGATTTGTCTTTAACCCTTAATTTCAGTTGTAATGTTATCAAATCCAAAGTATTTGAGATTAATGTTTTTGGAATATCCATTGGCGAGGAAGCAAGCCTAGTTAAGGTTGCTTCAACGGAATCTGCATGTATTGAAGACATTCCACCGTGACCAGTTGCCATTGCTTGAAATAGTGTATATGCTTCTCTACCTCTAGTCTCTCCTACAATTATGATATCTGGTCGTTGTCTTAGTGCTGCCCTTAATAGATCAAATTGATTTATCTCTCCAATTTGTCCATCAGTAAAGTTTTGTCTTGAAACAGCAGGAATCCAATTTTCATGAGCTAAGTTCAATTCTTGAGTGTCTTCTATTGTAACTATCTTTTGTCCTGGACGAATAAATGAAGCAAGAGCGTTTAATGCTGTGGTTTTTCCACTTGCAGTTCCTCCTGCAACAAGCATTGTTGAATTTTTTTCTGCTATATACCAAAGATAAGCTGCAATATCCGTCGTCATTGTTTTAAATTTGATAAGATCAATTATTGTAATTGGATCTGCTCTGAATCTTCGTATGGTAAAAGTACTTCCTCTTTTGGTAATTTCGTGTCCTAAAGTAAGATTAATTCTACTTCCATCTGGAAGAGTAGCATCAACGATAGGATTTGCCATCGAAACGTGTTTGCCACAGACATAGGAAACCTTTCTTGCAAAATTATTCAATTCTTTATCACTTTTGAATATTATATTTGTTGGAATTGATTCAAATTCTCTATGCCAAACGTAGAGTGGTATGTTAGTACCATCACAGCTAATCTCTTCAACCATGTGATCCCGCATAAGCGGCTCAATTTTTCCTAGATAGATAAAGTCGCGTATTGCATAATATGTAATTTTGGATAAGTTTCTAGATGGTATTTCAAGTCTGTATTTTTTTATTAGCTGACCTATTTTTCGTGTTAGTTTTCTTTCAGCATCTTTTTTTGTTTTTATCTCATTTAAGGAAACAGTTAGCTCCGTTATTAATAATTTTTTTATGATTTCAAAATTTCTCTTGTCTCTTTCACTGAGAGTTGGTTCTATTACTGTATAACGCATATCACCATTTCCAGAGGCATCTTTAGTAACGCCTGCATGAATTTCGGCATTTTCAAATTCTAACTTTGAGACTGAAATAAATTTTGGAATTGGTTTTTCTTGTTTTTCAACAACTTTTTCTTCAGGTAGATTATGAATAGTTAATTTTTCTAAGTCAGAATTTATGACTTTTTCAAATTCTGAATTCTTTTTTGCAGAAAGTGGATTAATCGATATACTATTTAATTTATTATTTATCCTGTCCTTTAATATCGTAAATTTCAATGCTATGATCAAGTAAAATCATAATTATTTTAGCGATTGTGCGTGCAAATGAACAGCAATTTGCTTTTAGATTCTTTCATGCCTAATTTTCTTGATATGGTGATACCTAGAGCCAACTAAGGCTACTAATTTGCTTGGTGAAAAATGCAATGTTAAGCTTTAATTTTAAAGATAAAATCAAAATTCAGAAAAAAGGTGGATCTCCTAACGGAAAAAATGATCAATCAAAAAAAACAGAACACAACTTAAAACAAGAGATGATCTCAGCAATTTTGAAAAAAAATACTAAAGGAAAATCTAATCAAACCGTCACCTTTGCTGATGTTAGTCAATTAGAACTTGAATCTGATTTGGATAAACAACCAACAATTCAGAGTATAGAATCTAAATCTGGTACACCGGCTACAATTCAGAGTATAGAATCTAAATCTGGTACACAGGCTACAATTCAGAGTATAGAATCTAAATCTGGTACAC
>JADNRU010000037.1 GCA_016276965.1 Nitrosopumilales archaeon
TAATTTCACTCAAAAGGGCAGATCTTAAAGTCAAAACGATTGGAGATGATGATAATGTAATCACGGCGACAATGAATCTATCATTGCTAGTTTTCCCATTTGATGAGATAAATTCTACTTACTTTGTTTCAGTTACCGTTCCACCTTCGCTAATACAAGGGCCAGCTGTAGAATTTTGGATACTTGCAGTAACAAAAGATGGTGTAACTCAAGAATCCAAACATCATATAATTGGCATAAAACCAGACTATGCTGTTTCTGGTACAATTGTAATGAATTCAGCTATATCTCAAGCACAAGGCACTATCCTTAGACCATCTGCATATGTGACAAATACAGCTACAGGGCCAATTTATGGTACAATAAATCTGCTAGTAGATGGTAAAATGGTATATTCAGAACAGGATTTGTTTGAACCTGGTGTTACATCAAAAGATCTAAAGTGGATTATTCCAAAGAGTCAATCACAATCAAGGTATGATCTTGAGACAACATTAGAGATGTATGATCTAACATATAGTACAAGTAAAATTACATTCAACACATTTTCAAGAACAGAGATTATTCCAATATCTGAACAAGTACATATACGTTCAATAACTGATGAATTTGGTAATGTATTAGCACGACCTGCATTATTGTATTCATCTAACAATATGGGTGAGAATTTCAGATTCCAAGTAACAGCTCCTGACGGAACTTGTATAATTGGTTCAGAAAGTGGTTGTATTGTAAAAGAATCTACAAGATCATTGCGTGGCGGACTAGAAAGCGTAGAAATCAATGGTCAAACTTTCAGAGTTAAATATTCAGGTCCAGATAATCCATTGGAGAGATTCTCAATAACTTCAGCTACTCCAATCTTTGGAAACTGGAATGTCGAACTTGTTGACTTAGGAGTGTTTGGTCAGACAGCTAGTGCACAACAAGAGGGATGGATCAAAGTAAAGTATAGAACAGAACACACTCCCTCCATTATTGTTTCATCTGAATAATTTTCATAATAATTTACTCACCATCTGTGTTCATACGATTCTAACAAAGTGGTCTTTATATGCAAAATTTTTGTTTTAAAAATTATGCCACTAAGAGTAATTTCTACAAAATTAACCGAAGAAGAACATGGAAGAGTTACAGAAATTTGTAATAAATCTGAATGCAGCCTTTCTGCTTTACTAAAACAAACTATAATGGATTTTGTAGACAGAGAAATTAAAAAATTGGACAAACCTATCCAAGCTACAAGTGAGCCAGATTTCTCTCAAAACAACCTACAGGCAAAAGAAAAGAAAAAGATTACTCCAAATATTCGATACCAATATTTTTAAAAAAACTACAAAATGTTCGTTCTTAATGTTGTTCGATAGTAAAAATAATACTGATGCTTATATGGGATAATTTACCTTTGGAAATCATGGGATCAAAAGTAGTTTCCACCAAATTGTCTCAAGAAGAATACGGTAAACTAGTTGGGTTATGCAGTGCAAGTGGTTTCACTGTATCAAAATTATTAAAAAAAGCAATTCTTGAAAGAATGAAAGAAGAACCAGTACAAGCGGAAAAAAAATCTAGAGAGCAAGAGTTGGTGGTTCAAAAACCCATAGTTGCTAAAAAGCAACAAACGCAAAAAAATACTTTTGAAAAAGAAGAACGATTCTTGTATTATTAGAATAAGGTATCAAATACCAATAATTTGTTAAAAACAAATCTTATAGATATATTACCATACGTTTTAATCAAATCTGTCACATGATTAAAAGATCTGATATTAAAAAAATTGTAAACGAATATTCTGACTTGAGAATTGGAGTGCTTGGAAGTCATTCTGCTCTAGAAGTAATGGACGGGGCTAAAGACGAAGGTCTACCGACTGTAGTAATTTGTCAAAAGGGTCGCGAGACACCTTATAAGAGATTTTCAAGAATTGCTGATGAAGTAATTGTTTTAAACAAATTCAAAGAAATGTCCTCACCAAGTATTCAAAAGATGCTAAGAGAAAGTAACACAATAATTGTTCCTCACAGAGCTTTAACTGCATATCTTGGTTACAAAACCATTGAAAACACTTTCAAGGTTCCAATTTTTGGAAACAGGCGTTTATTCCAAGCCGAAGAAAGGAATTATCAAAAAAATCAGTATTATTTACTTGAAAAGGCCAGAATAAAACATCCTAAACTTTTCAAAAATCCTAAGAAAATTAACCGACCTGCCATAGTTAAAGTGCAAGAAAAAAATCGCAAATTAGAGCGTGCTTTTTTTACAGTTTCTTCATACTCTGACTATAAGAAAAAATCTAATGAAAAGATAAAACAAGGAATTATTTCTAAAAAAGATTTAGAAAATGCAAGTATAGAAGAATTAGTTATTGGTACATATCTAAATTTTAACTATTTTCATACGCCGATTTCAGATCAAGTAGATTTTATTGGAATAGAAAGAAGATTACAAACTAATATTCACGACTTTAACGCTTTGCCTGCGAAACAACAATTAGACATGAACATAAATTTGCAAAATATTGAAGTTGGTCATACTCCAGCAAGTATTCGTGAATCTTTACTTGAAAAGGTTATTGGAATGGGTGACAAATTTGTTAACGCAGTAAAAAGAGAATATCCACCTGGAATTATTGGTCCTTTTTCACTTCAAAGCGTCATCACCAAGGAATTAGAACTTGTAGTCTATGACGTTTCCTTAAGAGTTCCAGGAAATCCAATTGTTGCAACAACAAGTCCTTACACAAAATACCAATATGGTGCTACTTTTGGTGTAGGGAGGAGAATTGCTATGGAAATTAAAAAGGCACAAAAAGAAGGAAAATTGGAAGAAATTGTGACTTAGGCTTCCATTTTTTCCTTGAGTAGGTTTTTTCTAACCAAAATAGGAATTTTATAAAACGCAGCCAATGCTAGGCCATCAGACGCTCGGTAATTTCTTAAAATTAAATCCTTTTTGCCAGTGAAATACAAGTTTGCTCTTAGAACTTCACCGCTTTCATAGATTTTGACTTTGACTAAAACTAGTTCATTTTCTTCACAAATTTCTTCAACCATTTTATAAATAGTTGGAACTGAATTTTGATGTTCATCTAGAAAATTAGAAACGTGTCTTGCAACCTCACCTGAAAAAGCTCTCATATGAAATTCTTTTCCGTCATCAGATTTGAGAACCAACATACCTTCCACTGCATATGGATCAACAAATCCAACATGACTTATCTTTGCCACTTCGTAATCTGGTTCTTGTTTTTCATCTATTTTCATGTGATAATCACAACAAAACTGCCAGGTTAATTGCTTATAAAGATACAATTTAATTCACCAATTCTATTTTTTTAATTAATGGAAAAACAGTTGGAGTTATCAACCAACCGCGGAAAGCTAATGATAATTTCGGGTTTAATTAGTATGGCAATTCTTTTTTTGATTTATTCTAGATTACAAAATCCTGTTTTAACACCTGAATCAATAAGTGTATTGGAGAGAGTCGCTTTTGGTTTTTACATAGTTTTACTACTATCTTTTATTGGAATTGGTTATGGGTTGTATCTTTATCACAAGCAAAAAGCAAAACAAAACGATAGAGGACTTTTATCAATTATTGCTATAATTACATTCAATTCAAAGTCTAGAAAAATTTTTATTTTTACATTTATTGGCTATGGAATATTCTTTTCGTTAACATCGGGAATACTAGTATACCAACCTGAGGTTGTTTTTTCAGTGCATTATGGTGCAGAAATTCCCTCTGCACATATTACTCCATGTTGTGGGGACCCCGGCTATATGCCCAAATTAATTGCATATTTGACAGAACATGTTGGTTTACAAATAATTCCTATTAACTTAGTACTTCAGATGGTAGTTTCCTATCTTGTGGGGTTAAATGTTGCCCTTGCAGTTAATGCCATTTCAATTTCTAAAAAATTTGGTGGGATGAGTGGAGTTGGTGCAACTACAGGATTATTTATTGCATGCCCAACATGCGTTGGATCATTTTTGACTCTTATTATTGGTTCTACAGGGGCTGTTGCATTTACAGTTGCCATAGCTCAACTTCAGACTACGTTTATTTTGATTACAATTCCAATACTTTTAGCAACCCCATTTATCTTGGCTAGAAAAATAAAATCTAAAGACCCGAATTGTAATTTGGAATCAAGTAAAAAATAATTTTTTAGAACTGTTTTAGTTTTTCTAAGACAATTTTGAAAATTTCTTCTTTATCAAGTAACACACAAGGAAGATTATTTTCAGCACATGCTTGTCCACTCTCTGTATCTCTAGTGATTAGAATCATATTGTTTTCTTTTGCATAATTAATGATTGAATAATCAGTATGTAGTTTTTTTCCTTCAGTAAGTAATTTTTTTACGCTAAATGCATCGTAACCTAGTTCGTTAAGTTTTTCATCCATTCCATCATCCATCTCATCAACAAGAATTTTTTTTCTACTTGACATTAACTAAATGTGAATGATTTTGGGAATTATATTGTTTTAGTCTAAATTAAGTAATTATGGTGAGAAACCTATTATTAATGGCAATAGAATTCCTAAGGCTACAATTCCAGTCAACAGCATTATGACCATGTGCATATTTTTCTATCACCAATTGAGAATGTGCAGAAATGATATTGATAGTATAGTATGTTCGAGGTGAACAGCCAACATCTATGATACAATTACAAGAATGGTTTTCTGGTTTTCGAAAGTTGTTTTGAGGTTTAAAGATGTGAAGACATTTTTTTGATACGGTTAACAAGTCTCAATTTCTTGGCTATGCTTATCTCAGGCTCTATTGTGAAATAGATAGTTTTTCGTTTTGGGTAAACTACTATTTGTGTAACCTTTTCTCGCTCTACATGAACATAGCGTACTTTACCAAGATGTTTATCAAATTCTTTTCTCATTTTTCTTCTTTGAGCAACTTGTTTGCAAAAGTGCTCTTCTTCTTTTTGTGTTTTCAAAGAAGTTTTTCCGCTTTTCATTATTGCTTCAATAATGTTTCCTTTAAGATCTATTATAGCTGTAAATCGCATTTTAGGATCTAAGTCTATTATGTCTTCAACAAGTTCCATCAAGTCGGTTTTTTTGTAATACTTCAATCCTCACAAAAATTTCTTCTTACTAAATATATTCTGTTTATTTTTTATACACGTATTATTCCGTTCTTTACCAAATATTCAATTCCATTGGCAAATTCTTGATCTGAAATTGATCCTTTTGCCCACCATCCTGCATTGTTTTTTATCCACTCAGGAATATTCTGTGCCGATTCTACATTAGATTTTCCTAATTTTGGTATGACAATAATTTTTTGTTCAATCATGTATTGAATTCCATTAGAAAAATCACTATCTTCGATTGTGCCTTCATTCCACCATTTAGCATTATTTCTTACCCAATCAGGAATTTCTAATACCACAGCTTGATCTAGTGGTACAAATTTTTGGATTCTGTTATTTTGTGAATCAACCACGTACACATTTCCAATAGAATCTATTGCAATTCCAGATATCTCACTAAATTCACCTGCACCTTTTCCTAATGAGCCCCAAGCGGTAATGAATTTTCTTTCAGGATCAAAAACTTGAACTCTAGAGTTTCCTGAATCTGCTACATAGAGGATTCCTTTTGAATCAATAGCCACTGCTGACGGGTTTAGAAACTTTCCGTCCTCTTCACCTATAGTTCCAAATGATTTAATGAATTTATCATTGGAACTAAATTGTAAAATTCGATTATCATCTGAGACCAAAACTAGTAGATTTCCGTTATTATCATAAGCTAAGTGATCAGATGATGAAAATTTTGCAGCAGCAGTATCAATTGATTCAATATGTCCTGCATAATCACCATTTGCTTCATATTTTGAAATTTTGTTTAAGCTTGCATCAGAAACGTAATAGATTCCAGAATCACTCATTGCAACGGATACAGGGCTTACCATTGATTGGGAACGAATACCTGATTTTCCCCAAAATCTTACAAATTTGCCATTTTTATCAAAAGTTTGTATTCTGGAATTACCTGTATCAGCAACATGAATAAATTCTGATTCTAAAAGTATTCCTGTTGGATTTTTGAATTGTTCCTCATCAGAGCCAAAAGAACCCCAAGAACTCATTAGTCTGCCATTAGAATCAAATTTTTTAATTTCAAAATTTCCTGAATCTACAACAAAAATATCTCCATTAGTGTCTATTGCAATTCCTCGAGGTTTCTTTAGATTCGTTGTAGAACTATCAATTGTTAATGAAATTTCTGGGCCTTCTTTGGTTATAGATTGACCAATAATTGTTTGTTCTACTGGTTCTCCTTCTATAAAGAAAATTGCGTATCTTACTGCACCGCCATAGTCGACGTAAAACTTCCAAGGGCCGCGGACTGCGTCATTTGGAACTATATCTGAAATTTCCCAACTTCCAGACGTCGTAGGGATTGAAATTTTTATTCCTTCTGATCCAAATGGGTTTTGAAACCAATAACTTGCATTATCTGCAATTAGTCTATCTGTTGTAATAGATGCAGTTAGTGCTTCTCCAGGCCGGTATTGTCCTTTGCCAAGCGAAATTCCTAATTCAAGTTCTGGTTCTGATGAAATAGTACCTTTAAATTGTACTACAAATGTTTGGGATTGGCTTTTTCCAGCGTATTCAATTATTATTACATATGTTCCCGGCTTTGTAGTAGAAACATCATCCAGGATTACTCGAGATAAACTGTTCCCGACTTGGAAGCTTCGTACTGTATTTTTGCCAGTAGGATCAGTCACGGTAAGTATTGCATTGTTCCCAATAAGTTTGGATATAACTAAATTGACTTCTACAATATCTCCTGGATCATAAATTGATTTATCTGTTCCAATAAAAATAGTAAATTGTGCTTCTGGTTCAGATGTTTTGAATTTAGCTTCATTAAAAGTATTATAATATTGGACTGATATTTTATACTCTCCAACCGGATTATTTCGTAAAAGCTCCCCTATTGAAATTTCATATACTGATGAAGCTTTGTAGGCCTTTAGAGAGGTACTATCCATGTGAAGCGCAGGACTGCCTTCACTATCTAGGACTTGAATATAGAATGATTCAGCTTTTGCTGCTTGGGGTTCAAATAAATTCGTGTTTAGTGTAATTACAGCTTCGTCACCTGACTGATATGATTGTTTATCAAAAATTATATCAACTACAATAGGTTCAACCTTGATAGGAACTGTTTTTGTGATATTTTTGTAAACATATTGTATTGACCAATCTCCAAATTGATTATCAAAAGCATTTCTGGAAATTGTATGTGTTGTTTTTCCTCCAGATAAACTACTCAAAACACCTGAATCAGTGGCTCCATCAGGAAAAGTAACAGACCAATTAACTTCCCCCCCTGCATAATCTTCAATTTCTAAAAAAATTCTTATCCAATCATTTGGTCCAAATGGATCTTTTTCAAGAGTAGCAATAATATCAAGTCCATATGCGTATGGGAATGAAATTACAGCAATTGAGATTAAAGTAACATAAATGAACGAATTTTTCATCAAACAATGTTTATGAAAGCTGGATTAATTTATTGTTTCAAAATTACTGTTTTAATGCGAAAGGTATGGAAAAATGCTCTTTACTTATCCAGAGATGCAATTTGCAGGAACTAATTTTAGGAATCTTCGCTTTCTTCAATCATAAGTACTTCTCGATTAAAGATTTTTTTGACAGATGCATATGTTTGATCATCCAAATGTTCTTCCATATGTTCAGCCATATTCAAGAAATAATCTATTACATGCGAATCCAATTTCGGCATAGATTTTTCCATAAAATTCCATGAACGGTTTATGAGTAATAGTATTGTTTGTAGAGATTGAACAAACGATTCCTTTCCAGTCACGGAAAATTTTATAAAATTAGGCATAACTAGGTAATGAAGTTATTTTGAACCATCCAAATTTTTGGTATGTCCAAATCACACACACATAGCTAGTATAATAAAAAATGCGAAATAATTACAAATGTCTCGTAAAAAGCATCTTAATCGTAGAGTAAATAATGCAAGAAGCGAAGATCAATGGGACCACATACCTGGAGTTGATGGGTATACTACTAGAATTGAGATCAAAGATGCCATGGATATTCAAGATAGGAGTGTGACTTTTGGTGGAGATAAACGTAAGAAAACTTCGGTAACCGATGTAATTCAAGAAGAATTAGTAGATGCAGGACACCGAACAAGAACCACAGACCAGTATGTAAAATATTTTAATGCTCTCATGGGCGCTCGATTAATAAAAGTAGATTCAATAAAAAAAGAAAAACAAGAGTTTGATGAAATTATTGAAAGTTTACATCCAGAACAGCTGAGGAATTTTGAAAAATTAATTAAAATGCCAATAAACCAACTAAATAGTAAAGAAATTTCAAGAGTGCTAAAAGCTTTATCTGAAGAAAAGGGAATAACTTTAACCAAACTTGATCATTTTAAAAATAGAGTAAAAGAAACAGAAGAAAAATTATTGGAACAAGATCAGAAAATTAAAGAAGTTCAAAAACAGCTTCAAGAAAACCTAGCCCATGAAAAACACGAAAAAGATCTTAAACCATTAAAACTTGTTCAAGAACATCTTAAAATTATACGAGATATTTTTGGAATAGAAAAATTTTCCAAAGCTATTAAACTTCTCAAATTCGCATCAGGGAAAATGAATGACTAAGAAATTCTTACAACTCTAGAATTACAAAAATTGCTGAATAGAAAAATTACGTGTATTTGTGATGAGAGGAAGATTCACTTTCACATCTAGGACATTTAAGACCATTTTTTTTAAATCCACATTTTTGGCAGTAGAGATTAATGTAAATTGCTTCGTGGGGAGGAGATTTGATTACTTTATAGATTAAGAATAGTACAAAAAGTACTCCTACTGCAATTCCAATCCAAACAATAACCATTAAAGAGAATACGTCATAGTCCCTTATAACCTACACTTTATTATCGTGTAATCAATAATTTTTTTCTGCGATAGTTTTTTCATTTTAACAAGTGATTTAAAAAGAATCTTCTCAAGATATGCAGGATACTTTTTCAAAATTTTATTTTTTATCATATCTCTATTTTGAATATAGTAATTAGCTAGCGGAGAATAAACATTTGAACCAATATTTTGAATATCTTTTATTTCAAATCCTATGTTTCCTAGGATTTTTTTTATGTCGTCTAAAGCGTAATGTTCTGATAACCAACTTATTGAAAGAATTCCAAGTTTAAAACTAGAGATTAATTTTTTGTCTAATATTACGGGAATTGCCAATACCAAGATTCCTTTTGGTTTTAAAACTCGTTTTGATTCAAAAATGAAATTATCAAGTGGTTTGAAATGCTGAGCAGATTCCAAAGCAATAACTCGATCTACAGACTGATTAGAAAATGGTAAATTTAACGATGTAGCATTTATGTTGGTTATTTCGTTTACAATTTCTGTTGAGCTTAATTGTCGGAAATTTGTGTTAACACAAATTATTCTAATAGAGCCATATTCTGATTTCCATTTAATGGCAGGAGCTGAAAATCCACTTCCTGCATCTAGTATTTGTTTTGCAGAAGAGAGTTCACTTATTTTTCCGACCATTTTGCATAGTTCGTTTTGAGCCTCTTTAGGATCTTTGGTTTCTTCCTTCCAATATCCAAAATTTAGCATGTTGCTTTCAGTTGCAAGTTGCATGAGCTGTGAAAGTGAATTGTAAAGATTTACGACATCTTTTTCGTTTCGTCTAAAAGTCCACAAAAATGCCTGTATTGGATTTATTTTTACCAATAAACTTCAATAGAATACCGGATATTTACTGCTATACGTGAAAGTTAAGGAAGATCAACTGTTTCTGACGCGCAGTGCTTATGGACCCACTTTCCAGAAGTATCTTTTGTAATTTCCTTACCTCGTTTGATTTCGTCCCCACAAGAAACACATGAGCTGGTAAACTTTGCTTTCATGAAATTTAGAAGGTTTGCTAACATAAAATAGGTAGGATTGAATGCATCCAGACTTATTGTTTAGGAATTTTCAATTTGTTAATAAAAAAACTGATAAAATTTGAGTGGCTAGTATGGAAACTAAAACTATAGGTTTCATCAAAAGAGTTTACTACTCTAATATAATTGAAAAAAGCAATTTTAGTTTTAATTTTCACATTATTTGCAACTTTAGCTTTATCCTCTTCCCAAGTATTTGCTGAACATATTTTTTACACATTTGGAAATGGCGGTCCCTCACAACAGAATGATGACCAGCTTCGAGTAGTAGATCCGGAAACAGGCAATGTTGTTTCCCAGGTAACAATTACTCTATCTTCAGAAACTGTTCGAAATGGACATGGACTTGCTGTAGATCCTACAACGGGAAAACTTTGGGCACTACTATCAATTGCAGAACAACCTGGCAGAGAATTAGTCATAATTGATCCTGTTACTGGAGTGGCCACAAGCATAGGTAATACAGGGGATAAATTTTCTGCCATAGCTTTTGATTCGTCTGGAACTTTATTTGGAGTTACAGGGGATGGAGCGAATTTACCAACTACGCTCTTTATAGTTAGTACTTCTGACGGTTCTCTTATTCAAGTGTGTGCTATTGGCATACCTTTTGAGTTTCAGGGGGCAGCTTTAGCATTTAATTCTGTGGATGGCTTTTTGTACCACGGCGCAGGAGGGAGAGGAGGTAACCCAATTAAATTTGAGAGAGTTGATAGTTTTCCAGCAGACTCTAACGACAGATGCAATACAACAGATATTCCCCTTAGTGGTGTATCTGAACACCTTGAAGTTAGATC
>JADNRU010000038.1 GCA_016276965.1 Nitrosopumilales archaeon
AGTTGATAGATTCTCTCAATGCAGGATTCAAAGTGACTGAGATCCTCCATTCTTGCATCTTCGATTACGCCTTTAACTCCTTCACCCTCCATTCCTGTACAGTTGGCTCTTAGAAGTGTGAAGTAGTAGTACGCTGTGAACTCAACAGAAGAGTTGATGACAAGTTGTTTGATTAGCTCATCTACGTCTAAACCGTTTTGTTTTAGAATTTCTACTCCTACGACATTTGGTTTTTCAGAATTGCTCATTGCCCATCAAGAGAATTTTTTTACAAGCGCATTATAAGTATTATTGATAAAGCGTTATTTGTTATGAAGGTGAACTTGAGTATCATTAGTTCTACCACATTTTGGACAATGCATTCTAACAAAAATTTTACAAATATTACATTTAATGTCTGGAGCCATTTCATACCCACAAGCTCTACAACTTTCAGAACGCATAACACACAATGTTTCAAATTTGGTATTAAATCAATAGAAAATTAGTATGATCTAATTAGTATCACCTAATTTTTTTAGAAAAAAATGTATTAAATTCTTATTCTACAGAACGAGAACAAGTATTAGCTTAACCTACACCCAAATAACCTTAAGATAGCGTGTGAAATCCATAATAGTCTAATTCACAAATAATAAGTGTAATAGTATGATGAAAGAAGTTATTGTATCTCATAGACGATGTCCTAGCTGTGGCAAGAAAACTATTCTTACAGATGAAAACTCTGGAGAATTGTTTTGTGGTTCATGTGGATTCGTAATTACAGACAAGTTAGAAGATACAGGAGCTGAATGGCGTTCATTTTCTCAAGATGAAACTAACAGAGCTAGAACAGGAGCAGGTACATCGCTGACAATGCACGATATGGGATTATCAACTGTAATAGGTGCTGCAAATAAAGATGCTACTGGAAAACCACTATCTTCTTCAATGAAAAGCTCAATTGAGAGATTGAGAACATGGGATAGTAGAACCCAAGCACATTCTTCTTCAGAAAGAAATCTCAGACAAGCATTAAATGAGATGTATAAGGTCAAAGACAAACTAGCACTTACTGACGCGGTAATCGAAAAAGCAGCTTATATTTACAGAAAAGCAATGGGAAAAAAGTTAATTCGAGGAAGATCAATTCACGGACTTGTAGCAGCTTGTGTCTATGCTGCCTGTAGAGATACTGAAACCCCTAGAACATTAGATGATATTGCAAAGGGAATCAACATAAGAAGAAAAGATGTTGCTAGATGTTATAGACTAATTTTCAGAGAATTAGAACTAAAAATTCCAGTTCCTGATCCTCTCAAAGGAGTATCTAGAATTGCAAGTGTAGTTGACTTAAGTGAAAAAACAAAAAGAAAGGCAATTGAAATTCTTAACAAAGCAAAAGAAGTCGGCATGATTGCTGGAAAAGACCCAATGGGCATTGCAGCAGCAGCCCTGTATATTGCATGTATTAGCAATGGCGAAATAAAATCTCAAAAGGATATTTCGATTGCTTCTGGGGTTACAGAAGTAACCATTAGAAATAGATGTGCAGGATTAAGAAAAATCCTTGTTTCATAAGAAATAGATCCTGAAATCCTTAGGTTAAATCAGTTTTGCTAGTTGGTTGGCCTAAAGTAAGATCAGCTTTATTATTCAGTTTTGCCAATAATAGTTGGAAGCTAACACCCACACGCACAGACTCCAAAAGTCAAGGGATGCGTTTAACAATCCTTCCGAGATCGTTTAATTGCGTTCTCCCTTCTTTCGTGTTAGCTTCTAATTATTTCTGAGAAAAAATCATTAGTTTTGAAGGCCGAGTTTTATCAAGCATTTTTCTGTATTGAATTCAACTCCGTTATCAAGAACCAATAAAGTCTATTATTCAATTTCTGATAAAACATCTGTTTCTTTTCTTCTCGTTACCAGAAATATTCCTATTGTAATGCCAAATTGGTAAATGACATACATAATTACTTGAAAAATCGTTGGCACAAAATCAGTGAATCTGCCAATTATAGCAACAGAAACAACGATTATGCTTAAAGAAAAAATAAAATATCTTGCAACAGCTGGAATTTCTGCAAATTTCATAAATAAAATTAGGGTAATTGATACAAACAGCACAATAACTGTTCCAAGTCCAGCATTCAATCCTAAAACAGTAGTAACTAATTCAAAACCTTCTTCTGGAGTAGATGGAATGAATAAATTCGAGACAGAAATCTTTTCTGGTACTGCAAACTTCAAAACATTTGCAATGGCATTGATTGAAAATAAAGTAAAAAGAGTTAGTGAAACTATCCTTGCGTGTCGTTTAAGACTAGGAAATCTATTTCTAATTCCTCTACCTAAAATTGCTCCTTGTAATAACCCAATACTCACAATTACAATAAATGTAATTAGAAAATTTTCTTCTGCAATGCTTACTATATCCAATTATTAGCATGTTTTATTAAAAAATTAAAAAGGTATTAGATTTATTTTGGCAACTATCTTTATGGATAATTATTTACGTAAAATTAGAATTGGTCTTAATTTGGACAATCACCTTTATTCTATTTTTTAAAACTAAAATCGGTTCGATTCAGGCAACTCCCCAATGCAAGTGTCATTTCCTGTCAGGCTCTTTTTGCTTCCTGCAATACTGAGTCGAACCTGTTTTCTTTTATTTCCTGAGTGTGTGTATTTCAGACACACATGAATATAGTAACTATTCAACGAGTTACATAAAATATACTGTTGGGCCCGCCTGCCAATCCTTTCATTAGCTAGACCATAGCTATTCCCTGGGCCCTACAGGTCTTTAATTTCTAACAAATGAATTATTTTACTATTAATACCGGGCAGTGAGCGTTTTTGCAAACTCCATGAGCAACACTTCCAATTACATATCTATCTGGCCCAGGTCTGCTACGACTGCCCATAACCACTAAATCAATTTTGTAAGAAGAAATGTACGATAAGATTGGTTCTAAAATTTCAGAATTAACCGATACGTCATTTTTAATTGAAACACCAAATTTCTTGGCGCTGTCTTTTAGTAACTTTAAGGTTTTTTGCATTTTTTTTGATTTTTCTGGATTAATGGATGTTTGATGCGAAATATCTAATTCTCTAGAAGGGATTTCATAGATTATTGTAAGTGTTGTTATATTTGCACCATAATGATTTGCCAAATCAAGGGCAAATGCAAATGCGTGTTCTGAATAATGTGAACCGTCATATGGAACAAGAATTTTATGAATAGTAGAATCTTTTATTTGACAATTATCAATTTCTGTACAAACAATTTGGAGTTTGCTTTTTCTTTCCATAATGAATAGTTATATAGTTGACATAAAATCGTGTGTTCGTTCATTTTAGAAATATCAAAATTGTTCAAAGATTTATTTCGATGGAAAAGGACTTGTAATTTTAATGATGAATTACGATGATAGTTAAAACAATGACTGTTAAAATTAAATCTAAAGGAGAAAATGATGTTATCAATATAACGGATCAGACCTCAAAAGCTTTACACGAGTCTGAAATCATGAATGGGACTGTTACTTTATTTGTATCAGGGTCAACTGGTGCACTTACGACGATTGAATATGAACCAGGGCTAATGAAAGATTTCCCGGATATGCTTGAAAGGATTGCCCCGAGAAATATTGAATATGGCCATGAAAAAATGTGGCATGATGGAAATGGACATTCTCATGTAAAGGCTTCTTTGATTGGTCCTTCTTTAGCTATTCCATTTAAAAACAAAGAACTCTTGCTTGGAACGTGGCAGCAGATTGTATTTGTTGAACTTGACACACGAAGTCGTGAAAGAAATATTGTACTACAAATAATGGGGCAATGAATACATTGAACATTTAGTTTTCATATACCATATATGTTAAAAGATAGGGTTGAAGCTGGCCAATTTTTAGGAGAACAAATTCGTCAAATTGTTAATGATTCAGATTTAATTGTTCTTGCAATCCCAAGAGGAGGAGTAATCGTAGGTCATGAAATTGCAAAAAAACTAGATTGCCTATTAGATGTGATTGTTTCAAAAAAAATTACGCCTCCAAATTATCCTGAATATGGAATTGGGGCCATTACACACGATGGAACTATATTTCAAGGACCAAACTGGGAAAGCTACAGTAATTCTCCAGATTTTGCAGAAGAGATTAATAAAAAAAAAATTGAGGCAAAAAGAAGACTGGAAGAATATCGTGGTAATGACAAATATCAATTAGACGGCCTAACAGTTATTCTTGTAGATGATGGCATTGCAACGGGTTCAACAATATTTGTTTTATTAAAATGGTTGGCTACTCAAAATTTAAAATGCATAATTTTAGCTGTTCCTGTTATTCCTGCAGGAACATACGAAGAGATTAGGTCCTTAGTAGAAGAAATTGTTGCTTTGGAAATTCCAGTAGAATTTTCAGCAGTTGGCCAATTCTATAGTAAATTTGACCAAGTTACCGATAATGAAGTTATTGAAATTCTTGCTAAATACAAAAGTTGAAAAAAATTCTAAGAATCCTGAAGTAAATATAGCCCCTTTCTTACTTATAGATGCGAGACAAATATGACAAAATGGGCTGATTTTCTAATTTCAGCAGTTCGGTATAGTCCTGATCGTAAGCATATTGAAGAGATGAAACAACATGAAGACAATGAGGGCATTCCAGGAAATGAAAGTGTAGTTAACAGGCAAACTGTTGCAGACGGTGTAAAAAAGGGTAAAACCTACATGACTGTTTTTAGTTCTGGAACTAATTGGCGGATAGGTAGTAGAGTTAGAAGATTCATTGTAGATGGTAATTATTATTTACGTGTTGATAAGAACAAGGTCGATAGAGATAACTTAGGGACTCTTCCAGAGTTTTAATTAGAAAACTGAAAATTTATCCTTTAAAAATTACAATTGTAAAATTTGTTTTTCCCAGTCTAGTAATAGCTTTCTATTTTGTTTACTTTTCTTTATGAATAAAATGTTTCAGATTATATCCCGCAAATTTTCTTTATTTTCTTTGCAGTTTCTTCAATGTCTATATTAGTATTTGCAGAAATAAATAGTACTTTGTTATCTATTGGAAAACTAATTACTACTGCTTTTTCTCTCCGGGATGCAGAATATTCTACTGGTCCTAAGCTATAATCAAATTCTTTTCTTGTTGAAACTCTCAAAATGAGCTCCATGTATAATTTTCTCATATCTGCCTCATCCTCAAGTGGTTTAAGACCTTGTTTCATTCCTCCAGCAACCAAGTGACCCATGTGATTAATTAGACCTGCAAATCGAATTTCAGGTTCTTTTAGGAGGCTTTGGCATTTTTGCTCATATAGATAAAATTCCTTTGATTTTTCAGCTTGAGACATGACATCTATTTACAAAATAACAATAAAAACCATTGTCCAAGAATTGTGAAAAACTATACTCTAGAAAGTTTTACTTCCTGAAGGAAAACTTTCAAGAATTTTAATAATTTTAAAGGGAATTTTTCCAAAATCTACATCTTTTTCTGTTGAAACCAATAGAACATTTCCATCTGACGTTGGAAAGCTTATGATAATTACCTTATCCCGGTAAGATAGTGAAAAGAGAGTTTTGCCAAACTCTTTATCAAATTCATGACGCATCCTCACCCTTAGAGCAATTTCCATAAACATCATTTCGTCTTGTTTGGTATCTTCAAGTGATTTTAATCCCTTTTTCATTCCTCCAGCCACTTGGTGACCTCTTTCATTGATTATTCTAGCTGACCGTATTTTGGGGTCAAGTTTCATAACCCTTTGACAGATTTTTTCATGGCTCATTATACTATGATCAGAAAAACAAGAGATCTATTTATTGCGATCTTTCCATCATCAAGATTGTGAAAAACGAATTAAAAAAAACCCCTTTAGATTATTACAAACACCTCTCTCTGTTCTGGACTGACCTAATCTACCTAATGTCTAGCAAACCCCAAGCTCTAAGTTCAGTTGGACCAATGCGAAATTTTGCAACCAATTCAAAAAAAATTGCAACAGAATTAATCGATTCAAATGAAGACCTAGTTGAGTTTAACAAAAGGTTAATGGAGTATTATCAACAGCTTTCAGATACCTGGACCGAAGCACAAAAAAAAGTTAATTCAAAGATGCCCAAAATTCCTAATGACTCAGAACAATTTGATTCCTACAAAAGGGTTTGGATTGATATTTTTGATAATGATTTTACTGATTTATTTGATTCAAAAAAGTTTGGAGAAAATTATGGCAAACTAATTTCCAGTGAGCTAGAATTATCAAAACACTGGGAAAATATGGTAAACGTTATGCTTCAATCAGCAAATTTACCAAACAAAAAAGAAATAGATGAGGTGTATCAAGAATTGCATGCATTACGAAAAAGAATTTCAAAAGTAGAAACTGAATTAAGAGTTGAGAAAAAGAGGATTAAAAAATGAAAACTGAAAATGAAATTGATCCAAAATTTGTAGAAGAATTTTTAAAATTTAGTAGAAATGTTATAGAGGCCCCAAAGATGGTATCTGCACCAGATGAAATTAACTTAGAAGTTACTCCCCATGATGTTGTATACACTGAAGACAAAGTCAGATTGCTTCATTACAAACCACTAACTACAAAGCAAAGTAAAATTCCACTTGTAATAGCATACGCATTAATCAATCGTTATCATATTTTAGATATTCATCCAAAGAAGAGCTGGGTCAGAAATCTATTAGAACAAGGTATTGATGTGTATATGGTCGATTGGGGAACTCCAACAAAAATGGACAAGTATCTTGATTTTGATGATTATGTTAATGGCTACTTGGATCATTGTATAGAATTTGTAAAAGATGAAGCTTCTGTTGATCAAATTTCGTTGCAAGGATATTGTACAGGAGGAACACTAGCTACAGCTTACATTTCTCTTCATCCAGAAAAAGTTAAAAATTTTGTAGCAACTGCTCCAGTGATTGATGGATGGCGAGATACCACAGTAATAAGTAACCTGGCAAAGCATCTTGACGTTGATAAGATGGTTGAAATAGTTGGAAATATGCCTCCAGAATTCATGTACTATTGCTTTTCAATTCTCAAACCATTTGAACAAGGAATTGAAAAATACATTAACTTTTTTCGAAATATTGATAACGAGAATTTTGTTGATAATTTTCTACGAATAGAAAAATGGCTTTCAGACACCCCTCCCATCCCAGGAGCACTTTTCAAACAATGGATAAAAGACATCTATCAGGATAATCTTTTGATTCAAGACAAGATGTATGTAGGCGGAAAACACATTTCATTAAAAAAAATAAAAATGCCCATAATCACGCAGGTTGCGGTTGGGGATCATCTTGTTTCTCCAGAGTGCAGCATGCCCCTTCATTATGCTGTAGGTAGTGAAGATAAAACACTTAGAGTTTATCCAACAGGACATGTGGGAATGATTGCAAGCTCACTTTCCCAGAAAAAAGTTCTTCCTGAATTGGGTCAATGGTTAAAAGAACGTTCTTAAAAAAAAAATAAAATAAAAAAAGAGAAAAAATTTCTCTTTAGCTTTTACATCTAATTGTTTTGTCTAGGTGTAAAGGTGCTTATCCAAGATTGTAGTATGTTTTTGTTCAAATCAGCAAATGCTTTTGCATTGTCATTAAAAGTCTTGATGTTTTGCTGTGCTGCATCTATTGATGCTAGTGCAATTTTGTTTTGGACATCATATGCTTTTACAATTTCTTCAGTTGTATCACGAATTACTCTTAGTGCTGCTGATGGAACATTTACATTAATACCTGCTTTTGTTGCAAATTCTTTCTGTAGAGTAATGTTTGAATCGATAACGTTCTCTACTGCTTCTAGGTATTCTTGCTGTGCGTTTGTTACTGATTGATGATAGCGTGGGACTGATTGCTTGATACCATTAAAGTATTTGTCAACATTATGCTGATATACTGCAAAAATGTCTTTTGGATTATCTTTTGGTGCTGTGCTCATATTTTCACCTCCTCTTTGATTTCTTTTCAAGAGGAAGAACGATTACTTGAACTAAATCGCCTTCCTTTAATCCGAGGGCAGCTCTTTCTGCCTCTGGAATCGAAATTCGTCCGTTGGTACCAACAGAAGTTTTGTAAGCTCCCCATTGAAGGAAGTTTGGCATCATTTGTGATAAATTGAACATTTTGTTCAAACCTTGGGTTTGCATTGAACTGAAATTTTCCATGAAGTTTGTTTGAGTCTCAGCTGTTTTTTCTGCAATTTCTTTGAGGGTTTGTAAGGGATCAAAACTTTGAGTTGGTTGACCCATCATTGCTCCAAAATTTCTCATAAACTCGGCTTGAGCCTTTCCGCTTTTCTGTATCCATTCTCTGAACATTTGAGAAGGATCGTATTGGGTTTTATTACCATTCATTGGTAATGGTTGGAGTTAATAGGTATTTAAAGGCATCGATACAAGTATTATTTGCCTAAAAAGTCCAAAACCACCTCAGCAAACTTGCTTGGTTGATCAACATATGGCGTATGCCCTGAACCATTCATTTTAAAAAATCGACAATCTTGAATGTTAGATACAAAACTTTCTGCATATTTTATTGGTATAACGGGATCCTTTTCTCCCCACACAATTAGCGTAGGAATAGAAATTTCTTTTAATTTGTTTGTGATAATTTCTGCACTTTTTAAACCAAGAATAGTTGACATAAAGGCCATCTTAGCATTAGGAAGGTGCATTCGATGCACGAAATTATCTATAATTTTTTCAGGTACCTCTTTTGTAGGACCTGCCATCATTTTAAAGGCATTTTTTGCTCCTTCTTTATCTGGATAGAGAGCAGCCATTACATAAGCATCCAAAGCAGGAGTAGAATGTTTCATAATTCCGGAGGGGGAAACTAAAACCATTTTTTCAATTTTATCTTGATTTTTAGAGGCATAATTCACAGCGATTTGGCCACCTAGGGAAGCACCAATTATGTTAGTATTTTTTATGTTTATTACATCAAAGAAATTTCCTAGAAAATTTGAAAAAAAATCCGTAGTGTAATCAACAAGTGGTTTATCACTTTGACCAAAACCAATTAGATCAGGAACAATTACTCGAAAATGCTTGTTGAAAAGAGGAATCACATATTCCCATCTTTCTGCAGATGCTCCTAGGCCATGAACTAGAACTATGTTTCTATCGGTACCGCCAGATTCCAAATATCTGATTTTATTTCCGTCAACTGTGACGTACTTTTCTTTCATTTATTCTAGCTGGCTTCCTTTATGAACTAGATAAATTTTTGTCTAGTAGGATTAAAGCAAAAAGTGAATTTCAAGCCTTAATGCTCTTTATATTTTTGAGAGAGGAAAATTTAACATCTTATAATCTGATTTTTGTAGATTTCGATCCTCTTTGAAATATCCTAAAATAGTAAAAAAAAAAATTAGGAAATCAATTTCTAATTTTTATCGGAATTTGCGAATTCTCTGGATGATGCTGTTGTGATTTGCTCCAGTAGTAGTAGTGACATAGATGAGGTGATTTTTTCCTCCAGGTAATGTAATTCGCTTTACTCGGTCATATTCTGCAACAACGTATTTGCATCTACCAATCTTTTTTGCTAGTGCTTTTCTGGCTTTCCATGCTCTGGCTGCCATTTGTAATGACTGCCTACTTTCGGCTTTTGAAAGAGTGGTTTTTACAGACTTTTTGTGTTCACTGATAAGTATTGTACCGTTTAGAGAGGCTATAGTTACATAACGGATGCTTGGACTGAGTTTAAGAATTTTGTCAGCTAGTTTTCGAACGTCCATAAAAGATAAACAATATTAGCTGTGATATAGGTTTTCTCATTTTCTCTTGGGCAGATTTATGTTATAGCACACATTTCATGTTGATGTTGAGGAGCTCATCATTTTTTTGTATTTTAGTTGCGATTACCATGATAATTAACCTGAACTCTGTTTATGGTGACATTCGGTCAGAAGGAGGAGTATTAAATGAAAAAGGGATTCAGTGGTGTGAAGAAGAATTTGCCCGATATGAGACAATGGGTGAACCTCTATTTTTGAAAAATAATCATTACACTATAGAAGCACGAGCTTGTGCTAATTTGTTTAAAGATTCTTTATGGGATTATCAAGGACTAGATAGAGTTGAAAAGCTCATTGAACGTAGCAAATTCTACGTCTTAGCTGAAATAGAAGAAAGTAAAGAAGAAGCTAAAAAACTTGTTGACGATCCTACACCAACTGAAGTTGACCCGATTCTTCTTGCCATAGAACAATGGAAATCTGGAGAAATTAG
>JADNRU010000039.1 GCA_016276965.1 Nitrosopumilales archaeon
TCTTTTATTCTAATTTTTTAATAATTCCATTCCTAATTTGTCTACAGGTCTTAATGCTCTGTTTGTTAAAATAACCACTCCAGATTTATTTTCTGGGTTTATGGCCATAAAGCTTGTAAATCCTTCTGTACCGCCAGCGTGTCCTATTATCTCAGTATTCTCTTTTGGGTAGACAAACCATCCTAAGCGAAATTTTGATAAACGCACACCTAAAAGTCTTGTAGAAAATTTCATAGATAATGGAATTTTGGGTTCAACTTTAGTGCTATGACAATATTCCAATGCAGGAGATAGCTTTGTTTTGCTCAAGCCAAGATTTGCTTTTAAAAATTTTAGCATGTCAGATACTGTAGAATATAGACTTCCTGCACTTTCTATTGCAGGCTTTGTCCAATAATCTGCCTTTTTATTTCTAATCTCAACTAAATTGACCATGAAAGTATATGGGCCCACGGGGATTTGAACCCCGGATTTTCGCCGTGTAAGGGCGACGTCATAACCGACCTGGACTATGAGCCCAGCAAAATACCTTGTAAAAATCCATTTAAACTTTGAGAAAATTTCAAAATCAAACCAATGGTTAATAGAAGGATTACAATTTTTGTAATGTTATATTGACAAAGTTAGTAGTAGCAAAGTTTGGAGGCAGTGCCATAGGTGCTGATGGCCTAAGTATTCCAATAATAATTCAGAGGATTAATTCCCTAAAAAAAGATGCAAAGGTTCTAGCAGTTTTTTCCGCTCCTCATACCATACAAGATGGTAAAACAAAGTCCTTGACAGATTTGGTACTAGAGCTTGGAAATAAAGCCGAAAAAGGTGAAGATGTCAATCTTCAAGGAGTAAAAAGCTCCTATGATAAAATTCTCGAATTAGTTAGCTCTGAGTATAGTGGAGATTGTAAAATGACAATTGATTCATTTTTGGAAAAGTCACAAAAAGCACTAGATGACGCCAAACAGAAAAGAGAATTTGCAGAAGAGATACGCTCAAGAACCCTTGCATATTCAGGAGAAATTCTAATGTCACATGTAATGAATTACATTTTGAAAAGTCAAGGAATTAAATCTGAAGCATTAGAAATGGAAACTTGGCCAATCATAACTGATAACAACATAGAGTCAACGAACTTTCTTGTATCTGAATCATCCCAAAGAGTTGGAGAATTAGAAAATCTGTTAAATGAAAATGAGGTGGTTTGTATTGGGGGTTTTATTGGAAAAACTACAGATGGTGTAATTACTACATATGAAAGGGGAGGTTCTGATAGGACTGCAGCAGATCTTGCAATATTATTTCATAAAAAATATGATACCAAGATTGATTTTGAAAAAGACAACTCTGTAGTATCAGCTGATCCCAAAGTAGTCACTGAAGAGCTTGGTGAAATAAAACGCCTATCCTACAATGAGGCCAGATTAGCAGGAATGTTTGGGATGAAAATTCTTGATCCCATTGCTATCAAAGAAATTGTAGAACATGGAGTTGATGTTCCAATAATCATTACTGATATGAAAAATCCTGAAAAAATTACTACAATTGAGAGAAATCCAAAAAATGAAAACGGAAATCCATTAAAGATTGTTGCAGGAAAGAAAAATTGTGCTATTCTAAGAATTGAAACAGAATTTGTTCATAGACTAGTAGAATCTCTAAAAAATGACAGGCGCTACAGGGAATACATAACACTATCACCATTCGTAAAAGATGGAATTGAATTTAACAGAATTTTGTTCCTAGATGGAGATTATGTCAAAAGAAATGAAAAATACATTCTAGGTTTTGATTCTCTTGCTACAATTACGTACAATCGTGGAGTGATTACTCTAATTGGGGATGAGATGTGGCGAGTTCAACAAATTGCATCAAAATCTAGTGCAAAAATTGGTGAAGCTGGATTGAACATACTAAACATGGATGCACAAGAAGAAACGTCTAGAATAATTATTGTAATTGAAGATTCTGGAAACAACATTGAAAAAGCAATCCGTGCAGTACATCAAGAAAGATCAAAAATAAAATTTATCTGAAATTAAAGTTTAAGATTGGCCCCACAGGTTTTCACCTGTAGTGCCAATATGGGTTTGTTCTTGGACTCTTAGTCTAGAATTAGTCCGGCGTTACCCAAAACACGCTAAGTAATTGTATACTAATCTAGTATAAAGAGCTGATCTATATAGTCTACTGAGGCCAGCCTCCGGTGACATACCACAAAATTAATCCTCCACCAATCATAACGTACCATTTGTAGTTTCTTTTATCTGTAAAAATTTTTGGCGAACCAAGATCTTCGTCTCGTGTAATTGATTTACGAATATTTCTCATCTCAAAACCTTGACCAATTAATCCACCTATTAGTAATCCAATGGCAACAATAGGCGCAACCAGCTCATGAAACATGATGTTGCTAAAGATGTTTCAATATTTAGAGTATGTTTATTTTTAAAAATTCAAAGTTGTTCCTAGTTTAGCTTGTTTATTCTAATCGTGCAAACGCATTGATATTAGATTAAAAAATTTTCCGTTTGTTATTGAGTAAAATCTACATTCCTGTCAGACCAAATAGAAAAACTATCGAAGATGAAGACGAAGAAAAAGACTATTTGGAATAATTTGATAAACAATTCTTTAAATTACTAGAATAAATTCTCATTCCTATGAAGGAAGTAGGAAAAATTTGGATGAATGGAAAGCTTGTTCCATTCAAAGACGCAAAGGTGCACGTACTTACTCATGCATTGCATTACTCTACTGCAGTCTTTGAAGGAATCAGATGTTATAAAACTCCAAAAGGTTCTGCAATCTTTAGATTGCCAGAGCATGTTGAGAGGTTATTCAATTCAGCTAAAATGTATTCAATGAAAATGCAATATTCAGAAAAACAAATCACAGATGCTATAGTAAAAACAGTAAAGGCTAGTACTCTAAAAGAGTGCTACATTCGCCCCATAGCTTACTATGGGTATGGCAAATTGGGTCTAACCCCTACCCAAAACAAAGTAGATATGGCCATTGCATGCTGGGAGTGGAAAATGGGAGAATCAAAAGCTGGCAAGGTTTCTGGAGCAAGATGTAAGGTTTCCAGCTGGATTAGAATTGACTCTACTTCACAACCAATGAAAGCAAAAGCTGCATCAAACTATTCAAATGCTGCACTAGCAAGAGTCGAGGCATTAGAAGAAGGATATGATGAGGCAATCATGTTAAACAGTGAGGGAAAAATTGCAGAAGGTAGTGCTGAAAATATTTTCGTTGTAAAAGATGAGCAAATACTTACTCCTCCACCTACTTCAGGTATTTTAGAAGGAATAACACGAGATAGTGTGATTCAGATAATTGAGCAAAATGGTGGAACAGTAACTGAGACTAATTTAGATAGAGAAGACCTCTATATAGCTGATGAAGTGTTCATGACAGGAACTGCAGCTGAAGTAAAATCAGTAACTCGGATAGATCATGCAACAATTGGAAATGGCAAACCAGGAGTAATAACAAAGGCACTACAAAAGGCATTCACTGACGTTGCTATGGGAAGAGATGAGCGATTCATTTCTTGGCTAAAGTATGTGTAGAATAATGGTGAGATAAATGGAAGCTAAATCAGAAAATGAAATTTGTTGGTTTTGTAAAAAGGGCAGACATGATGAGTGTATGAAAGAAATGCCGGTAAGTGCAAGATCAGAGGGTCCTCATGAGTGTTCTTTTGATACGAAAATGGTAACCTGCAAGTGCAGTCATTAGTTCACTAGTATCAAATAGTGGCAGTTTAGATTTTTGTTATGGAGTATAATACTGAATTTTGGAACAAATACACTGAGAAAAGTGAATCTCAGTATAATGAGGAATTTGCAAAATTCATTCGTGATTTGGTTGTTTCATTGAGATGCAATAGTGTTTTAGAGGTAGGATGTAATGCAGGCAACGCTCTTAGATTGTTTCCTGAAAACTTTGAGGTTCATGGAATTGATCTAAATGAAAATTCGCTAGAGAGGGCACGCAAAAACCTACCTTCATTTAAATTTCAAAATGGCTCTGTTACTAAGATTCCATTTGAGGATTCATCAATTGATTTTGTTTTTACTCATATGGTGTTAAATTACATTAGAACTGAAGATATGCCAAAGGCAATTAGTGAGATGTTTCGAGTTTCAAAAAAATACCTTCTAACATGTGAGTTATTTGATGAAAATGAAAGTCCAATAGAAGATGAAATTCAATGTTGGAATAGAAACGTTTGCCAAAGATGGCTAGATTACAAAGTCAGGATAATCAGTGACGTTGACATGCACGAAGAAATTGACCCAAAAAAAACTAGATTCACTCTAGTAAAAAAACTTCAAACCTAAAACATATCGTCAAAAAGAACAGACAAACCTAAATATCTAGCAAAATAGCTAATCAAAAAGTATGAAAGATATCAACGAGATAATGCCTAAAATCCCAAACATGAACTGGGGAGCACTACTCAATAAGATGCCAACTAATGAAAAGGTAAAGCAGATGAACCAGATTTTTCCCCACAACGGAAAATGGCATACTGTGTTTGAAGAACAAGATAAGATTCTAGTCGATGGAAAACTCATTTGGAAAAAAGACAAAAATTCTTGGACCTAAAAGTTTCTAAAATTATTTAGTACAAATTTTTGATATCTTAAAATTATTTTTACATTCTTGGAATTACTTTGGATTTTGCAGTAACAGCGATGATGCTAATTATTGCAACACCTAAAATCATTACTGCAATTGTCCCAAATTCTGGTACAACCTGTATTTCTTCAGCTTCTCCTATTGGACCTGTGAATGGTTCATCTACTCCAAACCCAAGAAATTCTACATCAATATCAACAGGACTAGCATCAGATGCGTCTGCAGGTAAGGCCATTGTAAGAAAACTCATTTCACCGTCATCATCATATACTCCTTGTTCATCAAGAACTACTTGACCATTTTGCGTTGCCATGATGTTAAAGTTAACATTTTCAAAAGAATTTCCTTCTGAATCTTCAAATTCTACTTCGATACTCATTCTTTCACCCTTTGCTGCAGGAGTTGAAAAAATATCAATCATTGGAGAAATTCCCATATCTTCGCCTCCTAGTGTTGGAATTTGAAGATTAGGATTCATTCTAGAAGACATTGATGCTTGTGGTGTTGGTTCTGATTCAGAACAAAGTCTGTCTCCACAAACTATCTGGTTGTTTTTTGAACCAAATGATTTTGCACCTTTCGGTCCTTGAGCTGTTGTAGCGTCAGCTTCTTGGATAATTTCTAAAGCTGGAATAAGTCCAATTGATAAAATAATAGGTACTAGTGCAAATATAGCAATTTTTGAATGCCCCATGATCTGATAATAAGATTATCCTTGTTAATGAATTTTTTCAAATCTCAAAATGATGGTAATGGTGAGAGTGACTAGGAATTTTTTTATTTTAAAAATTCCATCAAATTTCACTATGCCACATGAACTAGGTCTTTTAGATTTCGACGTGGTTTTGGGATTTTCTTTTTCTTAGGATATCCAATACACAATAATGACGAGGGAACAAGGTCAGTTCCAATGATTTCTTTTACCTTATCTTCATCAAGCATTCCAATCCAAATTGAGCTTAATCCTAGAGCCTGAGCAGCCAATTGTGAATAGGCAGCTGCTAAAGTTGCATCCTGGATGGCAAACTTTTTTAGAATTCTTTCTGGAAAATCCAATTTGACACGAGCAGGATTCTTGCAAAATACTAGTACGACTGGTGCGTTAACATATGGTTGATTGTTACATGCTGCAACTAGCTGTTCTTTTTTCTTTGGGTCCTTTACATAAAAAATCTCAAAGCCTTGAAAGTTTCCAGCTGTTGGGGCAGTGTCAGCTGCTGCAAGCAACTTGTCTACTTTGGATGGCTCGACTCTTTTGTCCAAGAATTGTCTAGTAGAGCGCCTTTTTTCCATTACAGAAAACAAGTCTGTATCTATTACATCTTCAGCGGTTGAGCTCATTATTAGATGAAGAAGCTGATTTCGAACGTTGGGATCTTCTGTGTTGACATCTTCACATGGCGTATATCCTTCAGGATAGATTTTTTCTATTTTTTCAGAAGTCTTGGTCATACTTTTCTAACAATGTTTTTTCTAATTTACTTTTCTACAATTTATTGATAAGTTTCTGTTCTAAAAAATAGTAAAAATGCGAAATTCTGTATTTCATAGAGACCTAATATGAGAGAATGTTAGCTTGAGCTTTGAGTTATTGCCAAAGGTACAAATATCGGATTTTGAGGTCTTTTAAATAATGAATTCAAAAGTAGTACAATTCGCTCTACTCTCTGTAACTCTGGTTGTAGGTGTCTTCATTGGTATGAATGTCATTGTATCAGAGGCTCAAGTAGGGGGAAACCCACTAACAGAAAAACGAATAGGTCCAAGCTCTCCAAAAAGTTTTGGAAGTATACACCAAGGTCCAAGCCCAGTTTGTGGCGACAGACTTTGTAATGCAGCTACACCATTTATGGATATTGAAGAGAGTCATGCAGTAGTCTTCGTTGATGAAGAAGATGCATCAACTCCAACAACTTCGTTGATACAAATATCCAAAGTTCGTAACTCCCAAAGTAAGGCAGGCGGTATAACCTATATCATCACCTTTAAAGTTACAGCTGGAGTAGATAACCTTAGAGACATTCAAATACATGCATCGTCAGACGTTGAATCTGTTGATGTAGGCATAACCCAATTGAATGCACTACAATCTTCTGTAAATGTTCTAAGAATCAAAGCACTTGATCCAGATTCAATAGACGGTGGAATAGTTGGTTATACTATAACTGAACCAACAGGTCCAGGAACTCAAAGATAAGCAACTTCATTCGGACAAATAATTTTCTTTTTTTCTTTTTTTTTATAATACTTAATCTACAGATTCATCAAATACTAAAGAATCAGTAATTTTATTTTATGAAGTCAACTAGTTCAGTATGCCAATTACAACCGCAAATAGCGTGCTGTAACTCATGGTATAAGATGGACTGGTATGCTGGTCCGTCTGGAAATGGAAATTCTGCTTGTGCACCATGTTCTGTACCGAGGTGAATATCAGCAGATAGTACTTGGTTGTCATAAGTAACTGATTTTGTGCAGCCTCGAGCAGCTAGTCCAACAGCAATGTTTTCGTTGCAGGTTTGTGGAAATTCCTCGTCATATAGGAAAATGGTCCATTTTTTTGAGCAATTATAGTATGGCTCAACATGAGTACGGCTGCAGATTTTCTCTTTCCAAATTAAAGAATCTGGTATGAGTTCATCAGTTAGTGATTCGGCTTGTTCAAAGAAAACTAATGAATACGCCTGAATAATTCCAAATGAAAAAATTAGAGTAACTAATGTAATTGCTAAAAATGGAAAAAGTGCTTTTGAGAACATTTTGATGAATGTGGTATTTTCTAGTTATTTATGAATGGTTGAATGGTTGCAGCAATTATTGATATCAATGCAAACCCAAAAGCTACTCCTGAGACTAAAAAAAACATTCTGCTGTTGGGATTTATTCGCTCCCTTAACCTTTTTACATATACTAGTAAGGATACAACTAAGACGAGATAAAGAAAAACATAGTGCCATATTGATACTCCAAACAAAAGAACTTCTTCTAGAACTGTGGTAACATCTAAACTGTTATGCGTAGCTACATGTTCCACAAATGGTATAACAAAACCAAGAATTCCACCTAAAATGAAAAATTTGTCTTTACTTTCCATATTTTTTGATTTTTTTAGTACTTAAATTTCGTTTAGGTGAAAACCATTAAACGAAAACATCACTGTGAAGTTAAGCTCCAATAGAAAGGATCATTCCAATTGAACCCATCAACAAAAAACCTGTTCCATAGCCACCCAAAAATGGAAATGGCAAAAAAGTTTTCCTCGTAAATCGTTTTTTTAGCGGTTCAATTACTATAAATGGTATAGTTGTTAGCACCGTTAACATAAACACTAATTGCCATAATTTAGCGCCTTTTGTAACAAAAGATTTCATGAAACCTTCTTCATCATCTTCGTTTAGATCAAGAATTATGGTAACAATTATGCTGACTGCAAATCCAATTAGGAAAAGTTTGAGGCTGGCGTCCATGATTTCAACAATAACATGCTTGAATTTATCTCTAAATGATTTAGCGAAATTGGAATCTCTATTAAGGATTCACAAAATTATTTTTTATCTGTGAAGATAATACAGGATAGTATAATACTCTGATGTCAATGATCTAAGCTCTCTACCTACTGAGCGGAGATTATCAGCTTGTTCCCTAACTGCATCAATATAGTCTTGATGAGTATCAAAATTCATGTTTTTTACTCTAACTAATTCTTGCCTTTCTTTTTCCACTTGTTGTTGCAATTCTTGAATTTTTTGTTCTAAAGCAACAAGGTTTTCGTTATCGCCAAATTCAACAGTTTGAGCTTTAATTGTACTAGGATCTAAAGCACGAATGTGTGTTACTCCCCAAGTGCAATCATTACGGTGCAGTGTATCCATCAATTGGATTTTTTGTTGTTGAGTATCAGAGGTAATTGATATTACAGGATCACGTACAGTAGTATCTCCAGCACATTCCTGGAAAATTACTTGGTAAACATCCTGTTCATCAGTTTCTAGTATTTCCAAATTAGTAGTATATGGTGCATCTTGAATCTCTTCTTCAATATTGAGTAAAGATTGAATCTCTAAATCTGAAAGTTCTGGTGGTGTAAATAATTCCCATCCTTCTGAAAAGAGAGAATCTACCTTATCAGTGGAAGTACAAATGATATGACCAGTACTTGAATGCTTTAGTTCAGCTTCGCCTTCTTCACATTTTGTTAAATGAGGGAAATGATAATCGGTTTCTGAGGTTGGTATATCGTCAAGTATTACCCATCCCTGGAGAAGAAGTGTTGGGACTGAAAATATGTTTGCGCAATGAATAAAGCCGTTAGATGGATTTTCCAGAAAAACATTTCCACCTGGACACTCTTTTTCCATTTCAAATCTAGGATCTGAAACTTCAGTTGCAGGTAATTGTTCTGATGGAATTTCAGTTTCGTCTTCTCGTACTTGAACAACCTCAACTTGTTCTACAATTTTTGCTAAACCTAATTGTTGCCAACGCTCAGCTGTTTCTTGAGATGTGCAAAAAAACTGATTGTGGCGAATTTGAAAAACCAAAGTTTGGCCAGTTCTACATTCAGTTTGGCTTGGTTCACTCGCTAATCTTTCCTGCCTTGCTTCTAATGAATCAGCCATTGGTAAAACAGGAATGATTCCAATTGCAAGAATCAGGGGAATGATGAAAAATATAGTCAAATTGGTAGCCCCTGAAAAACGCATGTTTTTTCTAAAATTTTCAGACTCCTATATAGGTTACCTTAATAGATGCACTCAAAAATAGGGCAATCATTGCAGAAAAAAACACTCTCAATTCTATTTGGGGTTTCTATTTTTAGTGTATTTGTTTTTTCAATTGGAATAGCTGGGACAGATTCGTTCCAAGAATTCATCAAAACCAATGCAAGTTGGTTTTCAGAAAAAAATTATGCACTAATACCATTAACAGAAGTAACTGCTGCTACATCACCTGTCTCAGATGCTGAACGAGTACAATCAATTGTTGTTAGATTCTCAGACGGTCCTTTGCCAGCAGAGGTCCCTTTTACTACCTTTTCACAATTTCAACCAGTTAACACGCTTGAAGATGACATATTTAGAATGGGCGTATACCAATTTGGTAGCAGACCAGAATTTATCCTATCTTCTCTTCCAAGCAAAGATAAAATCCCACTTTACGAGGCTATTGACCGAGAATATTTTTCAAAGCTTAGTCCCACAATAAGTGCCTTTACGGTAGAGATTGATTTGCTTGCAGGAGA
>JADNRU010000040.1 GCA_016276965.1 Nitrosopumilales archaeon
TCTCTATTTTTGAAAAAGATGATTTATTATCCTAAAAACTGTTAATCAGCTCAACGTTTTTAGATAAATAATTTTTACAGTATTTTGTTAATAATACATCCTCTGATTGTTGGTAAGATGACAACAGGGTATTGTGTCAAATGCAGAACTAAAAGAGAAATGGTGAGTCCAAAATCCATTACCATGAAAAATGGTAGGCCCGCAACAAAAGGTACATGTCCTACCTGTGCGACAAAGATGTTTAGGATAGGAAAAGGCTAACTTTTCAGCTTTCCTCGCAAGGCCTCATTTAGTACCTCTGAAAAACTAATCAAACATTCATCATGTGAACCTGCATGCCTTCTAAATGATGAAATCCCCTCTGTTTTATTACAATTTTCATTATAATTTTCATTAATAGTCAAATAGAGATGTCTTGTCTATACCCCAGCATTACTATTTGATTAAAATATTTTTAAAAATAAAAAAAAGGAAGTTAGTTGCTTCCAATTAGAAATATTACATGTGCAGACGTTGTAACATCTTGATCTGATGAAAACACTGGTGTGGGTGCTCTCATTACTGCACTTTCTGCCATAGCCATATCAAAGGATGCTCTAAATTGTACTGGAGGTGGCATGCCAAACTCTGACAAAGAAATTGCTTTTACACCAATAATTTTATGATTTAATGGTGCTAGAGCATTTTCAGCTTTTGCTTTTGCATTTAGAATTGCCTCTTCTAGAAGGTTGTCCTTAACATCTAGTAGTCTTTGAGGTGATAGAGTAAAGTACACACTTTCGACTCTATTAACACCTGCAGCAACGGCACCATCAATGATGTCAGCTGCTTTATCCAAGCTTTTAGTTTCAACCATCAGGATGTTTGAAACTCTGTATCCTACTAGCTCTTGAGTTCTCTTGCCTTCTGCTTTGGTGTAATACTCATAGATTGGCATAATATTCAATCTAGATGTACTTAGCTCATCTTCTGTTATTCCAACACCCTTTATAGAATCAACTACTGCATTCATTAGTTCTGAATTTGATTTAAGAGCTGCACTAGCAGTTTTTTCTTGTGTTTCAACTCCAAACTGTATAACCAATTGGTCAGCGTCAACAGAAATTGTTGCAATTCCTGTTACAGAAATTACTTTCTCTCTTGATGGAAACGGAGTTGTTTCTTGGGCTGTTGCTTGATTGTTTATTGAAGTAAGACTTGCAGCAAATGCAAGTACAAGAACAATACCTACAAGTGATGCTATGCCTATTGTTTTGTTCATAAGTTTGCTAATTTTATTGGGTATATATGAAATGCTAAGAATTGATTCGAATAAATAATGGACGATAGGTTGTCTTTCTTTAAATAAGAAATAAACTCTTTCTATTCTATTGGGTTTAAGGGACCTTATACTAAAAGAGGAATACCGTTCGGATAGAGATAATCTTATAGAAGAATTTTTTCTTCCATGTCTTGATAACTGTATAGAATATGACCGCGCAGTAGAATACGTAGCACTGAAAAGCCTCACAGCATATTATTTTGGTCTCAAGAGCTTTATTGAAAACAATGTTCAAATTAGAATTGTTACAGGACATAGATTAAGAACATCTGATCTTAATGTTTTATCAAAATTGTATGGTAAAAAAAATGGCAAAGTAAACTTTCCCACAAAATCAGGAAATGACAAAAAATATGGATTGTTAAACAAAATGATAGAGGACAACAAACTCAAAATAAAAATTGCAATTCCAAATTCAGAAGAAGTTTATGGTTCCTTTGATGAAAAGATTGGTGTATTCCGAGATGAAAATGATGATGTGGTAGCATTTACTGGCACATCAAATGAAACCTTTGATCCGCAAAATAGAAACTTCGAATCAATTGATGTTTTTACTTCATGGAATGACAAATCTAGAGTAGAGATTAAGGCAAATGATTTTGAAAATTTATGGCAAAATAAGACCAAAAATATCCAAGTTTATGATTTTGAATACGCCGTGAACAATAATCTTCTAAGCTATTCAGCAGAATGGATTCTTAAAATTTCTTAAAAGTTAGAACTTGAAATTTTGCATGTCTATATTTTCTTTATTTTTTAGAAAATTAATCCTAGAAATTTTATAATAAATTACTTCTCCTCGTCTTTCAATTACTGCAATAATAGGTTCTTTGCCCATCTGAGTAATTTGTTCAATCTTTTTTTGAAGTTTGCCTATTTTTTCTTGCTTTCCTTCGATGAGGCTAAATACCAAATATTTAGCACCCTTTTCTTTGAAATGTCCTCTTTCATATACACGAAAATCAGAACCAAATCCAAAACCATCTTTTACGATATAACCTCTAGTTCGTAAATCTCGATAAATTAAAAATTTAGTTAAAGCATCTTCATTATTTTTAATACATGTCTGCATCAGTGAGTCAAAAGTTATTTTCTTTTTTCCTTTTGATAGCTCAAGTTTGTCGCAATATAAGAGATAAAGAGACTCGAAGGGTTTTAAAAAAAAATTCTTTTTGTGTATTTCTCCGTATCCTTTATTTTCAAGACTGTCTTGCATCTCTTTGTTAGAAATTAGAGTATGATCTTTGACGAGGTCGCCGGCCACTTGAGGTTCAGATTCAATTGACATGGTACCGAAAATGCTATTTTTCCATATAAGGATGCGTCGAAAAATCAAATATCAAACCAAGAAACTTTTTCTTGTATACTCCGACAAAAGGCCAACCGTTAAAATATGGGGTTTTAATCTTACTGATAAACGGTGATATGATGCACGGTGCAAACTATAGTAGGGGTAATGGACAACCCTATACAAGAAAACAATACATCAAAGGAAAACCACAAATAAAAATTGCAAAGTTTCAAGGTGGCCAAGCTGGCGATTATGATTACCGCATTGAATTATACCTCAATGAAAAAATACAAATCAGACATATGGCAATAGAGTCAGCAAGACTTGCTGCAAACAAAGCTGTAGAAAAAGTAGCAGGTGAAACAGGTTATTTTTCAAAGCTTCGCATTTATCCTCATGTTTTACTAAGAGAAAATAAAATGATTGCAGCTGCTGGAGCAGATAGACTGCAAGAAGGAATGAGAAGAGCCTTTGGTAAGGCAGTAAGTTTGGCAGCTCGTGTAAAAGCTGGCCAAATTATAATGGAAATGCATGTAAAAAAGGAACATCTTGAGGTTGCCAAAAAATCATTGCATGATTGTTGTGTAAAGCTGCCAGGAACTCCTTCAATTAAGGTATTTCCATTAAAATAAATTATTTGAATTTTTCAAAAAACTCTGTTTGTCGTTTTTTTAATAATTCTACAAATTCAGAAAATTCTTGATCTGTTGGATTTCTTTTTAGAATCCTTTTACATTGATAAAAAAATGAATTGTACAGTCTTCCAATAACTATTCCATAGGCAAACGACTGTGAATCTTTTGATAACTCATTTAATGAATTGTTAAGTTGCGAGATTTCATTGGTTTTTGAAAAAGATTCATTGATTTTTTTATCTATTATTTCTCGAAGTTTTTCATCCACAATTCATTTAGGATTTCCATGATTAAAAACAATGTTGAAAAGAACAAAACGATATAATAGAGCCAATAGAGCTAGGAAAAATCTAACATTAGTATTTAGTTTACTAGGATGTAATGATTATAGAATATGTTCAATTGCTTTTTGAATATCCCCAGCATTAATTACGCCGCCTTCCATCATTGCTTCAAGTAGCCTGAGAACTTTTAATTCACCAGTAGCCCCTGAAATTGTTTGTGGTATGATCACACATATGTCAGAAACTATGACTGTAACCTCATTATCCTTACCTCCCTTCCAATCTCGAGGTATGCCAATGTAGTAATACTTGAAATCTTTGTTACTAAGATCTTGATAAAGAACTTCAACCATACTTCTTGTACTTTTTTGATGAAATTAAAACATAACTTAAATTAATATGAATAAGAGAAATGGATGAATATTTCAAAAATCTTTTGACTCAAATATCTGAATCCTATAATTTTTTAAAGAATATGAAGGACAAGCCAGGCGATCTTAGTATCATACAGGTACAACTTGGCAAAATTCAGGGGCTAATCAAAGTTTTATGCAACAAAATAGAGACTTTACATTATGAATCGGATGATTTTTCTGAACTTTTGAAAGTCGGAAAAACATACCTCAAAAGTTATGATTTTAACAATATCATTGATGCTTATCAGTTATACTCAGAAGACGTTATGAGAATAAAAAACATAAGAATTTCAATTCTTTCTTCATTGGAAGAAACTAAACTTATTTCTAAAATTCAATCTATCTTACGAAATAGCGATTAATAATGTAAAAGGAACTTCTCATGAAATCCTGAAACTGGCAAAAAAAAATACAATTCATTACAGTTTAATATAGAAAATTAAATTTAACCGATTGAGCAGTTGTAGTATAGCTTGGTTATTATGCGAGCTTGCCAAGTTCGTGGCCCGGGTTCAAATCCCGGCAACTGCATACAAATTTTTTTACTATCTGAATTTTCCATTAGTCTTGGATGGGTCGCTGCCTGCCTGTAAACCTCTGTTTATAATATCAAGTGCGTTGACAGCTTTTTCTGGTTTTGGTAATTGAATCATAAAGACATTTTCTTGTCCTACTTCAGAATGTGGTGAGGATAAAGAAAGCATTGAAGTCTTTGCTAATAATTCAAAAAATTCTTTAGAGTCATTAGCGTATAGTAAGACCTCTTCTTTGATCCCACCATCTGAGAAATTTAAGGATAATTCTACGAACACATTTCCTAATCCGTTCTGTAAAATGTTGAGGTTTGTATCAACAGAGACTGGCTTGCCAGCAATTTTATCCATAATTTCAGAAAATCTTTTTTCAGCCAAAATAATACATGGCACCTTGGTTCCATTATAATCAAAAACGGTAATACTCTTGTGGACACGTGCAAGTAGTTTATTCATTTCATCGTCAGTCATTTTCTAAGCCTTGGATATTTTTGGGATAACTTTATCTCCTAGCCTAAATAAGAATGGCGAAATAAAAGTAGTGATAATTGTAATGACTCCTATCAATGGGAATAGAAAACTACTAACTGCCCCTACATCTACTCCAACTTTTACGATTACAATTGAGAATTCTCCTCTGGGGGCAGAAAGTGCAAAGGCAGAACGAAGCGATTTTCTAGCAGGTTGCCTAAATATGAAATTCCCAAGCATATTTCCCCCAAATTTCATTCCCATGGAAACTGCAATTAGGGCAATAGCTATTAGGATGTAATTTTGAAGTTGACTAATATCCATAAGAGCTCCTACAGATACGAAAAATATTGCAACAAACATGTCTTTGATTGGACTGGATAAAATTTTGGAAACTTCTGCTGATTTTGATTCTGCCACTAAAACTCCAGCCAAAAAGGCACCGATTGCTACTGATAATCCTACGATATTTGCAAGTAGTGCATAACCAAAACAAACACCTAAAACACTAATCAGTAAAATTTCTCGATTTTCTGCACTTGCAACCCTATCAATAAGTGGAGGAATTACCTTAGTTCCAATAGTGAATGTCCCTATAATCAAGCCTGCCGCAACGGCAATAACAACTGAAACACTTTCAATGGAAACAGTTCCAACAAGTGCAACTGATTGCAATGTTGAAATTAAAATCACGGCAATTACGTCTTCTACTATCAGAATACCCAGCACTAGAATGGAAGATTCCTTTTTGATTCTTCCCAATTCTTCAAATATTTTTACAATTACTGCTGTACTGCTAATAGAAAGTGCTGCTGCCAGGAAGAGAGAATCCATGAAATTAAGACCAAGCAAAGTAGCAATATAAAAAACTGCACCCAAAGTTGAAAACAAACCTATTGTCCCAACACCTATTGCAACTTTTCCTATGGAACGAATTTTTGCATAGGGAAACTCTATACCAATTACAAATAATAACAAAATAACTCCGATATCTGCAAAAAGGTTTAGAGCAGAAATATCAGATAGCAAACCGACTCCTTCAATTCCTTCAGTCGGAGGTCCACCCTCTGGCAATAACCAAGACCACAAGGGCGAAAGTGGCCCAATTAGCATGCCTGCAAACAAATATCCTATGATAAGTGGTTGCTTTATTTTGAAAAAGGCAAGTGTAACAATTGCTGCTAAAATCATTATTATTGCCAAATCTGTGACAAAATTAGTGTGAGGAAGCTCAAACGGGTTAATTCTTTCTACAAAACTAGAAATTCCCCCGTTAATGGAATCTTGTAAGCCATTTGTAGAGTCAGTCTGTAAAAAAAAATTTTGCATCTAATCGTAATATGTAAATTCGTTTAAATCAATTTACTTTTTGAATATCTATATTTCCTAGTTTTGTAAAGGTTAAGTCTGGGATGATGATCAGAGTGACTGATTATATGAAGAAATAAGCTCTGGGGTATCTGACCAGAAAATTTTCTTTGGTAACGTTACAATTACCCGATGATTAATAGTACGGTACTGTACCGTAATCATATGATACCATGTGAATATTGCACAGAACAGTTTGTCGAAAACATGAATGGTTTGGCTGCAAAAACCATCCATGAGCTACTTCATGAACCAGAAATGGTTAACAAGTAGCTACTTACATTTTTTATTTTGTCATTCCTAACTTTTTTATCCATACTTTGTATTATAGTGTAAGATGGTGGCAAGATCTTCAAAAACTGGGTCGAAATCTATACGTAAAAGAGGGGAAAAAACTACGAGATCTTCCAAAGTAAAGAAAAGTACAACCAAAAAAGAGCCTAGCAATTCTGCACTTTTAAAGAAGGTATCTTCTGTTACTGATTCAACAAAAACATTATCAAAAGAAATCAAATCAATGACAAAAATTTTTGCTGAAAACCAAAAGATTCTCGTTTCTATGAAAAAGATGATTGATACTTTAAGTTCAGCAATGGAACAAATTCAAAAACAATCAAGGCAAATCAACATAATCGGAGAAGATACTCAGAAACTTTTCTCCGGTTTGAATCAAGTTAGAGGTCAATCAAATTTAGTATCAAAAATTAATGATCAGACTAATCGGCTTCAAGATCAAATTACAAAGATTACCGAAGCTCAAAAATCTTCTCCAGCAACTTCCAAGTTAATGCAACAAGTTTCAGAAAGCATTGACTCTATTAGAAATAATTCAAAAATGATTATGAAAATATCAGAAAGAATTGATAACGTCAGAGAGGATTTAAGCAACATATCTGCAAAGGCAGAAACAACAAACATTGGTCCTGAAATAAGTGAAATAAAAAGAAAAATAGAATCCATATCTGGCAAAGCAGAACAGATTGAATCTTTGGGAGGAGTAATGAGCAATTTGAAACAAGAGTTAGAATCTGTTGTCTCAAAGACAAGCTCCATGTCAGGCATTCCAGAACAAATAGATGAAATAAAAAGAAACATTCAATCAATTTCTAGTAGAACTGGAAATTTTGGAGGAGACATTACAAATCTCAAAAATGAATTAGGAAATATGACGTCTAAAACCGACCAAAAAATTACAGACCTAACTGAGATTCTGAATCGTTCGGATGCTTCTACTTCAGAATTCCATAAGAAAACTAATGAAATTATTCAAGAATTGCAAGGAATTAAAAATGTCACAATCAAGTCTTCTCAGACTACCTCAAAGGAGGTCTTAGGCCTCTTAAAATTATCAGAATTTCAATCCAACGTTAGGATGCGTGCAGAATCAAAATACGGAACCCTACAGGATCTTGAAAAGATGGCTACCCAAACTGCTGAAATGGTCAATCTGTTTGATAAACTATCAATAGAATCTGAGCAAAAAATTGCTTTACCACATGAGGTAAAACAGTGGGCAGTAAGCAAAATACTAGATTGTGCTGACAGATGGGAAATTAGATTTACAGATGTGTTTAGGTTATTGGCAAATCAATTGGGTCGCGATTTGTTAAAAGAGGCAATTAGAATTCAACAAATAAGAGATATTTTTGGTATAAGAGCGGTAGAAGAAATCAAACAAGAACTAACTGTTTCTTAAACCCCTTCAGTATCAGAAGTTTGTAATTGTTCTTTCTTTCTCTTTAAGACTGCAAAAATTCCTAAAATTGCAGCAATCCATACTGCAGCTAGTACAATATTGATAAAGTTAACATACATGTATGGCGTCACATCTTCAAGATTTTCCTGTAAAACAAGTGCTCTATCACTTAGATCAATCATCCCGGTATTGAATACAGAACTATCTCTAGGAACTGAAGCAATTAATTCAACATTTGCAATCATAACATCCAAATCTTGTTGAATTCTATTCCAATCAGTAGACGGGGTAGGAAAAATCCAAACTGGATTTCC
Source organism: Nitrosopumilales archaeon (assembly GCA_016276965.1). GTDB lineage: Archaea > Thermoproteota > Nitrososphaeria > Nitrososphaerales > Nitrosopumilaceae > CSP1-1. The sequence continues at coordinate 8,330 of JADNRU010000040.1, forward strand.
TTCTTCTCTAAGAAAGCCTTTGATTTCTTTAAGATCTACTAAAATAGAATGAGGATCTGATGAAATCATAATTCTATCTAAAAGCCCACGTGAAATGTCAAGTGGATAAACATCAGTTTCATAACCGGTGTATGCCATGTAGGCTGCAAAAATTATCAGTGCCACAATTCCGCCCATTGCAAATTTGTAAAGTACATTAGCCATTTTTTCTTCCTTTGTTAGGTAGTGAATTTTGCTTGGCTTGTCTCGTTTATATCTTGTATGCGATAAACTCAGATAGGCAATATAGAAAAACCCAACTACGTGAATTCCTATAATTGGAGCAAATATTGGGTTGTTTGAAAAAATGGCAATTAAAATTCCAAACAAGCCATAAATTCCAAAGAAGATTTCAAGCAACGTAGTTTTTGTAAAAGGTAAATTGTAGGCTTTATCTCTCCAATCATCAGTATTCTTAATTATGCCGTATTTTGGAGTGCGCAAAAATTCATTTTTCTTTCCAAATATAGCATCA
>JADNRU010000041.1 GCA_016276965.1 Nitrosopumilales archaeon
CTTACCAGCAGAAAATGATGATAGAATACTGAGAATAATTCAGTTTCCAATTCCACTTGAGAAAGTTTTGGGCGATGCATCTCTGTCTCCTTTAAAACAACTTGCCACAGGTATTCTTCCAAATGATGTTGCATGCAAATCCGGATTAGAATTGCTGATAAAATCCAGCAATGGGGCTCCAGCTTGTGTCACACCGGCTTCAGCATCAAAACTGGTGTTAAGAGGTTGGGGGATGCGTATCTAATTATGTAGTTGCTATGAAATATTAGTACCACATTTTGATGATCAATATGGATAAAATAGCCGTTGTTACTGGTAGCTCAAGTGGAATTGGTTACGAGACTGCGCTTGCATTAGCTAGAGATGGCTTTTACACATTTGCCACCATGCGAAATACTAGCAAAGCACCAGAAATCCAAGAAGCTGCAAAAAAGGAAAAATTGAAGATTGATGTCATTGAGTTAGATGTAGATAAAGAAGAATCAATCAAATCAGCAATAAACAAAATTATTTCAGAAAAAAACAGAATTGATGTTTTAGTAAATAACGCGGGTTATATGGTGTTTGGTTGTGTCGAAGATGTGCCAGTGAATGAATTTAGAAAACAATTTGAAACTAATTTTTTTAGCATTGTAAGGATTATTCAAGAAGTTGCCCCAATTATGAGAAAACAGGGTTCTGGAACCATAGTAAATATCAGTTCAGTTGTTGGAAGAATGGGTCTTCCAGGTTCTCCTGCATATACTAGCACAAAATTTGCATTAGAAGGATTGACTGAATGTTTAAGATATGAACTTGGCCAATTTGGAATTAAAATTACCTTGATTGAGCCAGGGGTAATCAAAACTAACTTTTTTTCTTCAATGAAAAAAGTAGAGCCAAAATCTGATCCTCGCTACAAAGAATTGACTGAAAAAATTCTCTCTGGACTAAAAATGATGGTTGAGATGGGAACCCATCCATCTGAAGTAGCCAAAGTAGTAATCAAGGCAATTAACGATAAAGAAATCTTGCCTAGGTATGTTGCAGGAAATGATGCTAGTATGTTTCTTGAAGCTAAAAAAATGAAAACTGATATTGAATTTGAAAATTATATGAAAAAAGAGCTATTTTGATTACAAAGCTTCGTTAAATTGATATACGCCCAAGTACGGTTTTTATCAAAGTCCACAATGTAGAGGAAAAAGATGATAATTTAACATGAAATGGAAAACACTACAGCATAACGGGATATTATTTCCTCCATCTTTTGAATCACAAGGAATCAAGATCAAAATCAAGGGAGAAAAGTTTGATTCTAACTTGCTGCAAGAAGAGATGATCTATCAGTGGGCTAAAAAAAAGGATACTCCGTATGTTCAAGACAAGGTTTTCCAGAAAAATTTTGTAGCTGACTTTGCAAAAACTCTTCCATCTAAATTTAAAAAAATCTCCTATTCGGATATTGATTTTTCTGATGCCTACAAACTAGTTGACAAGGAAAAAGATGCAAGAGAACGCATGACCAAAGAAGAAAAAAAATCATTGACCACAAAACGAAAAAAACTCCGTGAAGAAATGAAGGAAAAATATGGCAAGGCAATAATGGACCAAAAAGAAGTAGAAGTTGGAAACTATATGGCCGAACCTCCCGGCATTTTTATTGGAAGGGGAGAACATCCACTACGAGGAAAATGGAAACCTAGAGTTAATCCAAAAGACGTAACACTAAATCTTGGAAGAGAAGCTAAAGTTCCAAAAGGCGATTGGGGAAAAATTATCCATGAAAAAGATTTCATGTGGCTTGCGAGCTGGATGGATGTACTAACTCAGAAAAGAAAGTATGTCTGGTTATCAGATACTGCAGGTCTAAAACAAGAGCGAGACCAAGCTAAATATGATAAAGCAACTAAACTTACAAAAGAGATTGATAAAATTAAAGAAAAAATTGTCAAGAATATGAAAAATAGAGATCCCAAAATCAGGAGAATCGCTACTGCATGCTATTTGATTTATAGAACATCTATGAGAGTAGGTGATGAAAAGGATCCAGATGAAGCTGACACAGTTGGTGCAACTACTCTCCGAAAAGAACACATCAAACTAACAAATAATTCTATAGAGTTTGATTTTTTGGGAAAAGACAGTGTAAGATGGCAGGAAACTATTCCAGCAAAAGGAGATGATAAACAATTCTATCAAAATTTGAAAGAGCTAATTGAAAATAAAAAACCAAAAGATGAGATTTTTCATGGGATAACCTCAAGACATGTAAATTCATTTTACTCTACTATAGTAAAGGGACTTACAGCTAAAGTGTTTAGAACGTATCTTGCAACAAATGTAGTTAAAGATTATTTAAAGAAAAATGATAAAATTAAGTCAAAATCACCAAATGTAAAACTGTATCATGCCAAATTAGCCAATCTTCAAGCAGCCATTATGTGCAATCATAAAAGAACAATACCAAAGACATTTGAAAATGCAATACAAAAAAAGAAAGACATGTTAAAAAAGATTCAAAATACAAAACCTAAAACAGATAAACAAAAAGAAAAACTAAAACTCAGACAAGAAAAGGTAAAGCTTGCAATAGATTTGGCAGGAAAAACAATGGACTACAACTTAGGAACTTCACTTCGAAACTATATTGATCCACGTGTCTTTAAGGCGTGGACAGATGAGGTAGGTGCAGAGTGGGAAAAACTCTACACTGCAGCTCTTCAAAAGAAATTCTTGTGGGTAGAAAATGTAGAAACAGATTGGAAAAAAATATCCCAACAATAAATTAATTTTAGAATCATTTAATTGAACAAAAAAATACGCGTACTTTGTGCCGGAGTAGCTCAGCTGGCCTAGAGTGCCAGTCCATACAAAGGGTAATACTCATAATCTGGAGGTCGTGGGTTCGAAACCCACCTCCGGCAGGATTTTTTACTAAATCTGAAAAACTGAATTAGTTTTGAACTAACTGAGTCTAATAATCTGCAAGTTTCTATCTTGATTTTCTCTTTTCAAACCAATTATACAACCATGCAAAAATAATGAGATACACAAATCCATGTACAAAACCATCAACAAGTGCTACCAAGCTACCTTCTGGACTTGCAAGAGGCACAAATTCGTACCAAAAATGCATGTCTTCCCAAATTTTCACAAATTCATTTCCTAGATCTGTCAAAATAGCATGCCACGCAACACCAAACAAAGTTAGGCTAACTAAAATTCCTCCAGCAAGTCCAAAGTTTTTGGGATTTAATGTCATGATTTAATTTTTCACACAGTTCTTTATAATCAATTTTGAGAACCTGTATATTCAATTAAACGTAATTAGAAATTGGGATAAGAAATGGCAAGACAAGCTGTATGGATTGGAATAACTATTGGTATCTTCTTTGTTGGGATAGGTATTAGCTATGCAATTCTATCAACCACATACAACCCTAATACTATGAAGTTTGCAAATCAAGAATTGTTTGACATGATGATGTCTCAAAATCCCAAAATGACTGCAAAGTGGTTGGATAATACTATGGGAACTGAGATGAGACAGAAACCAATGATGTCTGATATGTTGTTTAATGTGAACGCTCCAATGGCAATACCCTTGATAGACGGTTATTACAATGGAGAAAAGGTATTTTTTGTTCATACTGAAGTTTCTGATAAACCAATGGCAGAAATGATGTCTATGATGATTAATTTTCCTACATTACACGTTTCTGAATTGATGAATATTTCCCAAGATGATATGGCAAAAGTTTATGTTTTTACAAATGGAATTGCAGGTTCTGGACCTTATGGCGGTGGTCCCTTTATGTATCAAATAGATGTCCTTGATTCTGTTCCAAATCAAATTGGATACAGCCAGCTTAGAATACCGCATTTAGTTACTTGGAATGAAAATTCGACACCAAGAATCATGACTTCAGTTGACGAAATTTTAAAAGCTGAAGCAAACGGGGAACTAACAATTCAAAGCTCAGACATGGTTGTAAATGCTCCGATGATAGTTTGGAAATCAAATGGTATGGAGCAAAGAGCATCTATGATCCAGAGAATGTTTGAAAGCATGCCAGGAGTTGATGGCGAGGTAACTAATGTTGATGTTGATAATTACCTTGTAATGCTCAAGATGCATTCTAAGAATGGCATGGGCATGATGGGTCAAGGAATGATGAATCCTTAATGTTTCAAGTAAAATGTGCTGATTGTGGATGTCTTCCTGCAGAATGCAAAGAAAGTCCATCTATATTAGAATGTCCAAATTGTACTCAGGATAGATGCTGTTGTTGGAATGATATTCATAATGTCTAAAAATAACTAGCCTTAATAGTTTCTACCAATTTTCTGGAGTGAATTATTGGATTAAAACAAGACAATTTATGTCACAAATACCAAAATCAAATATTGGATAGAGAACAATTTTGTAACAAAATCCTAGAGATTGATGACGAAATTAGATTTGCAGGAATATATGATGAAGGAGAATTTTACCACAAGATACGTGAAGGACTGAAATCTTATCTTACTCCTGAGGAGACTGAAAATTCTTTAGCCCAGGCACAATATAGATGGGCTTACAGAAAAAAAGATGCTCCAAAGCTTGGTGAACCAATTTATGCAATGGCAAAATTTGGAAAGGTTTATCGCTTTACCATTCCAGTGGGGAAGGCAGGATTGATAATAGTTACCACAGAGTTGAACATCAATATAGAAGAAATTGTGGAAAAAATCATAGAGACTAGAAACAAAAATTATCAATCAAGGAAAACTTAATGGTTCAGAAAAAAAAGAATTTCAAAGAAAGATGTCAGAGATGTGGTAAAGGCACCACAGTTACTGATTCTGAAACAGGGGAATTAATTTGTGGTAAATGTGGTTATGTAATGTCTGAAAGGACTGAAAATTCTGGTCCTGAATGGCGTTCATTTTTTGATGATTCGTCCAGCAAAGGGAGAACTGGGGATAAGGTTTCTCTTTCTAGACATGATATGGGCCTTGCAACAATCATTGATCCCGCTAACAAAGATGCAACAGGAAAAGCCCTTTCAACTTCAATGAAGATGACAATCGGCCGTCTAAGACTTTGGGATAGTCGAAGTCAAAGCAAACCAGCAGATAAAAACACGAAAATCGCCTTTAGTGAACTACACAAAATAAAAGACAAGCTTTCTATCTCAGATGCGGTAGTTGAAAAAACAGCCTATTTGTACAGAAAGGCCTTAGAAAGAAAACTGCCAAGGGGGAGATCAATTTCTGCAATGCTAGGTTCTGCACTTTATGCAGCGTGTCGTGAGGCAGGGACAACTAGAACTCTTAAAGATATTTCTGAAGTAATGAACATCAAAAAAGGAGATCTTGCAGCATGTTATAGATTACTTGTAAATGAGCTTGGATTGAAGATTCCCGTAGTTGATTCAGTACAATGTGTTCCAAGAATTTCAAGCAAGATTGGAATGTCTGAAAAAACAAAGCGTATGGGAATTGAAATAATAAGAAAAGCAAATTCGGAAAAGATTTCGGAGGGTAAAAATCCCATGACAATAGCTGCTACTGCTCTTTACCTTGCATCTGTGGCTAATGGTGAAACAGTTACCCAAAAAGATATCGCTCAAGCTGCAAATATTACAGAAGTTACCATAAGAAATAGAATAAGAGATCTTAAGAGATTTTCATCGGTTTACAAATGACCCATTGTAAAATGTGCAAAAAACCCCTTGTTGAACCACTAAAGGAGTTTTGTTGTGTAAAATGTGCAAGAAAATACCTAAAATTTCGGGAGTGAATTTTACATTGGTTCTTATTTGGGCCAAAAATGATTCAATTAATGTCAGAAAGAAAAATGTATCCTATTGTTTGCGCAGACTGTGGCAAAGACTCAACGGTACCTTTTGAACCAAAAACAGACAAGCCAGTATATTGCAGAGAATGTTTACCAAAACATCGCTCTGGTGGTAGATTTTAAGCGAAATTTGTTTAAAGTAATTTAATTCAATTAGCTTTTTTTCCTTTTTTATTCCAATTTCACCTAGTTAATGTTAAATTTAGTTTTTATACGATCCTTAGAGTATGGGAGAGCTAGAAGAATTCGCAGAAGCGTTACTAGATCAATTATCTGTTGAGATTAACGAAGAGACAGAAATAGCAGAATTATCAGACAAAATAAAAGAAGACCCAA
>JADNRU010000042.1 GCA_016276965.1 Nitrosopumilales archaeon
CCAGATGTTATCTCGCGCTTTAACTTGTGGGTAAACATTTTCTATGAATTCTCTGTTTTCATCAAGGTGTACTGCTTTGGTGATCTTAATTATTCCAGTAATAGTGAATTCTTGTTCAGATAACAGTGGAACGAGCCATTGCATTCTATCAACAATTCCGTTACTATCAGTATCAACAAATGTAACTTGGAATCGTGAATCTTTTGTCACATCTATCTTTGAACCGTTAACGTTCCAGTGTAGCTTAAACTCTACATCTTTTTGTACCAAAGATTCTGGAATGTCACTGTATGATTTTACATCAGTATAGTGTAGTGTTGAATTGTGTGATACAGTAACGTTCTTTTGGAATTTAACTACACTAGAGTATTCGTTTTCAACGGTATATGGTGCAGGTGTTGTAAACTTTATCTTAAATTCAGTTGCATTCTGAGTTTGTGACAATAAGACTGTGGTAGAATTATTTCCAGTACCACTGCTTTGTACCACCTTAATCTTGTTGCTAAAGCTTTTTACCTTCTCTGAGAATTTGTCAGAATCTAATTGAGTTGCTGTCTCATTGAATAGTACTGCTTTGGTGAGTTTGTTGTGTTGTTTGATTTCTTTGACTTTGTCCATATTGGCAAGGTCTAGTGGGAATACATCTGTCACACCATACTTGTTGGCAAGCTTGTCTAGTGATAATTTGTGCTTGAATGGAACATCATATTCGTTGTCAACTGGTTCAATCTCTGATTCAATTATTTCAATTTCTTCTTGTGGGATTACAGTGGAATTGCCGTCTTGGTCAATTCTTTCAATTTGTATGTCTTGGGCGTCTTCGGGTAGCTCAACTAGGATGCTTTGTAGGTCTTGGGTTTCATCTACGATTACAGTCTGTGTCCAGTTTACTATCTTGCCTATCTCGATTGGACTGTGAGTGAGGCTAGATGTCTTGTTTATTCCGTCAAATGTTATGGTTTGGTTGTTGAGTAGTAATGAGAATGGATCTGAAATTACAATGTTTTCACTTAGGTGAAGTATTGTTACGCCGTTTAGTTTCAAAAGTACTCTATCTACAATTGACAGACTATCAGATAGTGTGGAAGTATTTGATGGTAAGAACGGAGCTTTTTCTTTGAATGATAATTTTTCATAAAGTTTAATCGTTACATGTTCTGGCTCTGATGAGTAAACTTGTTTGCCGTTTACCAAAAGTCTAATCTTGTCACCAAGTCCCAATTTTTCTTGTGAATAAATTATTGGAATGCCGTTTAGTTTGAGTGCAATTGAATCTTCAATTGAAAGTGTTGAAGATAGCTTTGGAATTGTTCCATCAGAACTTTCAGTAGACTCGTCTGCAACGTTTACTTGTTCTGAAGTAATTGCAGAATCTGTTATTGTAACTTTAATTGTATTTAGTATACCAGTATACCTTGCCAAGCTGTTTAGGAATTCCTCTTCAAGTTCAGATTCACTCATGGTATACTTGTAAATCGTTACTTCAGGTATCTCTCCAGTAAAGAAGTTAGAAAGTTTGGATTCAGATCGTAGTGTGTTTTGGTATGCTCCAATGAATACATCTGTTGTTGTTCCTGCAATCTTGTCAGGTCCTGTGTCTATTGTAGCATCTAGTGTACCGTTAACGTAAAGTGAAATTCTTGTTGCATTAACTACTCCTGCAACGTGTGCAACACCATCAATTGGTGTACTGCCAATGACGGTATACCATCTTATGCCATCAAACACTGAAAGCTTTGGAACTCGTTCAGGTTTAATCATCTTGTTTAGTGATAATACAAATGAATTTTCTTTACCAACAATTGTAAACTCTGGTGAACCTGTGTTGAAGTTTGGTTTAACAAAGGTAGATACTGTTAGTTGGTCCATTTCATAATCTAATTCTGGGCTAGCAATTGAGACAGGTAGTTTTTGTTCGTCACCAGTTACATTATCAACCCTATATTCTAGTACGGGTGGAGGTATACCGATTTGAGTTGGCTCTTCAATTATTGTCTTAATTGGAATGCTCTCTGAGTATAATTTTGCTACATCATCTGGGAGTAATTGATAATCAAATAATTCTACATTATCAATTAATCCTGAGAACATATTGAATGGCATTGATTTCATATTAGGTGTGATTGATGCACCAATTACAATGTCAGAGTAAGATGTAATTTCTTCTAGTGTCTTTAGCTCGATTTGACCTTTAGCATTAACAAATGGTACACCGTCATGTGATACAATTCCTTCTCTTGTACCATTAACGTAAATCTCAATTGTAGTCTTGTTGAATCTTGCAGTAAGGTGTGTCCAGCTATTTTCTGGAATTGTAGAGTTGCTTTCAACTGTAGTCCATTTAATTCCATCAAAGATTGAGAATTTGGCAACCTGTTGTGGTTTCCACAAATGGTTAATTGATAACACAAATGAATTGCCTTTTGAAACTACGGTAAACTCTGGAGAACCTTGTGAGTAATCTGGTTTAACCCATGCAGAGATTGCCATGTCATAGATGTATGTAGTTGAGTTGGTTGCGTTTGTTTGAGCGAAATCATGGTCACCATCAAGCAATAATGATGTGCCGTTGACTCCTTCCAATCCATTTAATTCTGCATCACCAACTAGGGTGACATCAGATGTATCGTTTTCAAACTGCCATGATTCAGTAGCGTTAGGTAGAGTGATTAATGAACCGTTATTGAATATTCCAATTAGTGAATCTGAAATTATTCCAGCTGTTGGCAGTCTGATTGTTCCATCATCGATTAATGGTGTGGTTGGAATGGTAACATTGTTGAGACGTAATGTAATGTAATCTGTAATTGAAAGGTATTCCTTTGGATAATTCTCTGATGGATCTACTATTCTAGATTGAGAACGGTCTACTAGAGTTACGTGTTCAGACAGGTTTACGGAAGAGTGGGTTGGTGTTGCTGATGTTTCACTAGTTAGCTCTATTGTAGTGGTGTTTTGGAATGGTGGAGGTATACTAGTCTTGTTGATGAGTATATCTTTGATTTCTTTATTGAGTTGTTCGTTTGTTGGTGCTATACTTGTTTTACCATCTAAGAGAACATGAACTCTCTTTGCAAATTCATCTGCTGCAGTGCCGTTTGGCGGTCCTAGGTTTTGTGGCGGCTCTTCTGCAAATGCATAACCCCAGTAAATTAGAGAGTATGAGAATGGGGTAAACACTGAAGATGTTAGTAGAATCATGAACAAACCTAACGAAAGAATTCGTCTAAGGTCATAGAATTTGATTCGTTCATTTTCTATTCTAATTATTACAATTCCAGCAAGTGGAAGTACCAACAATAGTAGTGCAGGATTCTGCGGGTCTACTGACTGGTATACTTCAACAGTTAGTTGTCTACTGACGTACTCTGACTTGCCGATAAACTTGTCAACATCTGTTAAGTTGTCTGCAGCATACGCTAACTGTTCTCCAATGTACCTTGACTTGCCAACGAAGTTTTCAAAGTTGGTCAATCCAGTTAGGTATACTGCAAACTGGTTTCCAACGAACTTTGATTTTCCTTCGAGTTTTTCAAGTTCGGTTAGTCCGTTCACCTGAACAGTTGATAGGACCTCAACCAACTGTTCAATGTCAGTCAACCATTCAACTTGTCCAGCAGTCTGGAGTGCAACGAAGTTTGCCTTTCCAACGAATTTTTCAAATTCGTTTTGCGTTTGTGAAACTAAAATTGGAGTTCCTTGTGAACTGTTTGTAAATATTTGTGGTTTGTCAAATTGTTGATTTGAGAAACCATAATCGTTTTGAATAACTTTGTAAATTGATTTTTCAGAGCTTCGAATTCTATCAAGTGGGAATATACTCTCCCAAGTAGACTGTCTGTCTTGCTCATGTTTGATAGATATCAGTCGGATATCAACGTCATCATTATCGAAACTGTTTGATATGGTTTGTATTCCGTCTACCAAATTAACTGAAATAATCTTTAGTTTAGATTGTTCGGTTGTATGCTGTTGATCAGTATTTTCATTGTCACCTAAAATTTCACTTAGAATAGCATCAAACAAATTAATTTGGTAGTTAATTGGATTTTCACCATTTAGATCTGATGAGAGTTTAGCAGAAACTCCATCAGATAGATTGATTTTGAGTTTTTCTGAATTAAATTCAGAAACTGGTATACCGTTTATCTCACTAATTTCAAGTGTGAGGATATACCCACTCGCAGTAGAGAATGGAGCAATTACGACAGATGATAGCAATATTGCTACAAAGATTAGAGCTAAGAGGCGTTGTTGTCTGAAGAATCGTATTCTTCTATTTTCTGGTGGAATTAGAATGAAACCTGCTAAGACCAACATTAAAATCAAAAGTTGCAAGGTGTCTGCGTCAATAGATGTCGATACGTTCTCTACTAATGGATCATCTGCAACACTTGATTCTCCAGTGAAGAGCTCAATGAATTCTTGTAACTCAGAATCTAAGAATTCAATTTGTGTTGACAATAATTCGTACTTTAATGAAATCAAGTTTTCATCATTTATGTAATTGTATACCACTGGAAGTCCATGAATTAGTTTAGCTGAAAATACCTTAACACTTAATCCCTTTTCTGATTCGGTCTGGTTTAATGAAGTGTTATCTGGGTCTACTGATTTTTGTTCTAACAAAGTAATTGTATTCTGTTCTAGAATCTCATTATCCAACAAAATCGATGTTACAGTAATTAACGGACTGCGTTCTGCTCTGTATTTTATCTTGAGTGATACGTCACTGTCTGCACTAGCTAATGGCAAAATACTGTCTTCAGATACTATCTGTACCTTCCAGTCGCCCATTACTGGATCAAATGATGTAATTGAGAATCTCTCCAGTGGACTGTCAGCTCCGGAATATCTTATTCTGTATATTTGTCCGTCAAGGATTACGCTGTCTAGTGCACCACGGTTAGACAGAGTTGAATCTTGTACCATGCATTGTTTATCACTACCAATTACACATGTTCCATCTGGCGATATTACCTGGAATCTGCCTTCACCTGGGTTGGATGCATATAGTAGTGCTGGCCTTGCAATGCTATTTCCAAGCTCATCTGTTATTGGAATGATTGGTTCTATGTTCTCTAGTGATACGATTTGTGTTCTAACAAATGTGTTGAGTGTGGCCTCACTAGTAATGTATGATTTGTCATAGATTTCAGTTAGGGTTTGTAGCTTGTAGCTTGTTGCAGTGTCAGTCTTTGGAATGCTCCACTGTAATCCAACGATTGACTGGCCTGGCTGGAATAGTGTGGCCTTGGATGTGACCTTCTTGCCGTCTACTAGTAGAGATATGGTACCAT
>JADNRU010000043.1 GCA_016276965.1 Nitrosopumilales archaeon
TTGCATTCTATTTTTGGTAAACTTTTCATGTTATAGATTGGTAATACTAAAATAAAAACCGGCCACAAAAACGGCCTTATTCCATAACTCTAGTCAATTATGATTTCTAGGTTATTTTCTATACGTGATTGATTGATTAAAGTCTTGTGTAAATACACGTGTATTGGTTTGTATTCTGTAAAATTAGTTATTTGGATGGCGTTTGTATCTTAATGGTTTTCCCTTACCAGTTGATTTTGAAGATATTATCCTTCTTGGTTCTTGGTATCTTTGATCATATCCATCTCCATATTTTGCGTTTACACCATCATGTTTGATACTACCGTTCCTGTCTCTTGGTAATTCTTTTTTTGGTTTAACTCCTGCACTTTTTTGTTGAAAAACATCAGAGTTTTGTTTTTCACAAAACCAAATATCACTCAATAATGTAATATGTTTGTAAAATTATAAAAAAATTAGTGTTGAAACGTGAATACGTGCGCATTTTCTAGGCGTGGGAGGGGGCGTTCCCTTTTTACTCTTTATCGATAAATTCATTTGCAGTTCATTAGATCGCGAATTTTTAGCTCGGATTTGTTCGGTATTGTCGTGGTTTGTATATACTATTCAGAGATATTATAAACTAAAATTTCCAAATTAAACTAGTGGGCCTTAAGAAATACATTGCAGTTCGTGGGATTACCATGTTTGGGGTTCTTATGGCCACTTTGTTTCTCACTATAATTTTGGTTGGATCCAATATGGATACGATTTTGAAACAAGGAATTACTTTTCAGGTAAGAGGTGAGATCACAGAAAACCCAGCGATTGCTGCAAGTTTTGCAAGTGTTGAAGAATTTGAGGCATTTGTTCAAGGTCAGATTGAGCAGCGAATTAAGATATTAGGGTTAGATTCACCGTGGTATTCTCCACAACGAATTGGTTTTACAATGTATAAAATTTTAATTCTTGATTTTGGGCATGCGACATTTCTTACAAGTGACGCAGGGTCTTCAGATGTAAAAGATATTTTACTTGAAAAACTTCCAAGAACCATTCTACTTTTTACTTCTGCTACAATTATTATTTCCATTATTGGAATTTTTCTTGGGGCCCTATCTGCAAGCAAAGTGGGTTCTGTAATAGATAGAATTACATCCACATTTGCAGTAGTTAGTAGTAGTTTTCCTGTTTGGTGGGTAGGAATGCTGATGATCTTTTTGTTTGCGTTTGTATATCAAATTTTTCCAGCAAGAGCTACACCATCTATTTCACCAGACGACCCAGGATACTTTGCTGCTTTACTTTACCACATGACGCTTCCATTAATTACAATCGTAATGATTGGATTTGGAGCATGGGCTTACCTTGTCAGAAACTTTATGATTGGAATAATGCAAGAAGATTTTATTACAGCAAAAAAAACAATGGGAATTCAAAAAAGAAAAATTGTTTATGGACATGCCATAAAAAATGCTGCGCCACCCATTATCACAATTTTAGCATTAAGTTTGTCAGGTTCACTTGGAGGCGCAATTATCACAGAGGCGGTTTTTGATTGGCCAGGAATGGGGCGCCTTTATTTTGAAGCTATAACTGTAATGGATTTGCCGGTGATTATCGGTGCCACATATGTATTAACAGTGTTTTTTCTGATCAGCATATTTTTAGCTGACTTGCTTTACGGGTATTTTGATCCTAGGGTGAGGACTGGGTAATGAGTAGCTTTTCATCAAGTGAGATTCGTCATGAATTTGTTAAAAGCAAAGTAGGCATTGCAGGAATTATTATTTTGGGGTCATTAATTGGAATTTCAATTTTTACTGCAATTATTATTCCATTAGAAACCTTTCAGGGATGGAATAATCCCGGAAATTGGATTTCTTATCCAAAAACTGCTATGCCATCTTGGGTGAATTTTTTTATGTTGGAAAAAATTCCAGAGCATATAATTCTTGACAAACCAATATTTTCATCACAAAGTTTGGGTCCAATAACAGTAATTTCTCAACAGTTTAATGTAAACTATGATTATAATGATTTCCCAAGTGATTTCATTTACGAATTTACTGCGAGGTATTCCGGATCTCCTCTCATGCAAATTTCAGTTATTAGGCCAGATGGTCAGACTCTTTCTTTGTTATCAACTGCACTTCCTTATTCAAAAGAAGAAATATTACATAATGAAAGAATTTTTTCAACAGACGGAACTATCAAAAAAAATCTTTTCCTACAATCTGAAAAATTTGATTTCTCCTTAGAGGGATTTACAGCAGAAGATATTGTTTTTTCAGCTTTATCTGAACATGAGGTGCTAAAAGGAAATTATGTTTTTTTGGTTAATTTGTATGATGTTAAAAAAGAAAATGAAATTATGGATTCCTCTTTAATAATCGGAGGAAAAGTCTATGGAATAATGGGTACAGATGAATTGCGTCGTGACCTTGCAGTTGGTTTGCTTTGGGGGACTCCACTTGCACTTTTCATTGGAATTGCAGTTGCAGTAGTTTCTGTAACTACGGGTTTAATTTACGGAGTTTACGCGGGCTTTAGAGGCAAAGCAACTGATGAGGTTATGATGCGATTTAATGATGTAATTTATGCTCTACCTGCTCTACCATTTTTGATAATACTAGCAGTTACAATTAGCAACAGTATTTTTGTTATGATTGGTTTTCTGACTATTTTTGGATGGGTGGGTATTGCAAAAGTTTCAAGAAGTATGGCATTGCAAATTAAAACAAAAGCATATGTGGAAGCATCTCAAATGATGGGTCAAACAAATTCCAAAATTGTTTTCAAACACATTATTCCACAATTGTTACCATATGCTTTTGCAAGCATAGCGATTTCTGTGCCTGCTGCAATTACAACAGAAGCTGGATTGAGCTTTCTAGGTCTAGGTGATCCCACATTTCCAACATGGGGTCAAATTCTTCATGACGCAAATACATATGGGGCAGCTGCTAGAGGTTTGTGGTGGTGGATTGTACCTCCAGGGATAATGATTGCCATAACTGGTTTGGCATTTGTCTTTTTAGGGAATGCTCTTGATGCCATAGTTAATCCTAAACTAAAGCGATAATGAATAAGTCACTAGGCCACTTGTGAAGTTTTTTCTTGTTTAGATTCAGAATCTATTCTTTTAGCCCCAGACAGGTGTTGACCATTCTTACATGCTTTACAGATTTCAGAATCTTCGAAGGTGTAAATTCCACACTCACAAGAAGAGCATTTACACAAAACAGGCTTTTTCTTCAATACATTCGTTATGGTTTTTACTGATAATAAACCTAAGTGAGCTTAGCAATTAAAATTGAAATTTTCGAATGAGCTGCATAGTGTTATCATTTAGCTTTATTGTATATGCAGCACCATTTGGATCTTCGGATTCAGATAAAATTTCCGCGAATTTTGTCTTGTCACGTCCTCTTTCATACATCCCGCCAGCTTCCTTAATGCATAGAGAAAATTTTTGCATTTTTAATTTATTATTGGTTAGATACGAAATGAATTTTTTATAATTTTCAGTTTCATACCAGTCAACATTTTTTTCCTCACAAGCTGCAATCCAGGTATCAACGGTATTTTGATAAATTGCTTTTTTTCTTAATTCTTCCAGAGTCATTTTATTTTTAAGACTAGTTCTAAAAGTCTGCTCGCTTAGACGAAGAACCACATCTTGGGCATTCTCGACCTTTAAATCGATTGTTGCAAACAAGACATGAATACTTTACAGTGGTCTCTTGATTCATTCCAAATAATCCTCCACCAAAGCTACCAGAACCACGCATTCTGCTCATCATCCTTCTTCTAAGCACTAATGGAAATGCGATGAAAATTGCAAGTGCAGCTCCCAATCCCCAAGGAAATGGCAAAACCATTTGCAGCCCTATGCTAACCGCTAAAGATGCAAATAAGAATCCCAAATACATTTTATAATTAATCATAACAACGTCATCTTCTCAAAAAACCTTATAAAGTTTTGTCAGCTTTTGTCGCATACTATCCATTCTGGTTTTCCATTAAATTATTGTTATTTTCACAGATTCTCCCTTACTATTCCATGCAAAAATATCATCATCCTCATATGGAGACTTGACAATTAATGAGATCAGCCCAAAAAAATTGTGTAAATCAGGAAGCGAAGGTTCTGCAGAACCACTAGGATGCGAATGAATCATGCCGACATAACTTAGGTCAAAAGGTAAGAAAGAATGAGGAAATCCAGCAAATGTAGGACCGGTTTCAGTAAATGGTGGTACAACAAGGGAATCGATTATAATGTTTCCTTGTTTTGATTTTCCGCGCAAAATAAGAATACATTCATTGGGATGATTCATTTTACAATACGAGAGTATTCCATCCCGAACATCTTTTTTTAAAGAAACTTGGCGTTCGAGTTTTTTCTTCTTAAAGATCAATATAATTAATCACATTCAAAAATTAATTAACTTTAATGAAATATCGAATTTTTTTACCATCGACCTTAAACTCCCATCCTTTTCCGGATGGTATGGAACCTTTTTTGGCAACTTTTTTCCAAGTCATGAATTTCATAAATCTGTGAATTTTTGTGGTATTAAATCCTAATTGTTAATACGTGGATAATTAACTTGCAAAAATTTGAATACTGGATAAATTTAGAATGATGGGAGAATGCATGAATAAAATCCTGCTAACTGGTATCGTCAGTGCTTTATTCTTAGTTTGTTCTAGTTTTTCATTAAGCATTTTTGC
>JADNRU010000044.1 GCA_016276965.1 Nitrosopumilales archaeon
CATGTTCCGCAACCACAGGGATTGATTGAATTCCAAATGAATTATCAAGGTATGCAGTAAACAACTCATGTATTCCTTCTTCTGCAGAAAATCCAATAACGCCAATACCAATTGTTAAAGCTGCTAAAATCCCATAAGGAATCCACATTGACATGGGAGCTTCATGGAGATGATGTCCTTCTGATTCCATTTTTTTAATGTGTTTGCTTTTTGGTCCAAAGAATACCATTCCAATCATTCTAGTTGTGTAAAATGCAGTGATAACTGCAGTTAGTACTGCGATTACAAAAATTGGCATAGCCCAAGTATTTCCTGATTCAAACACTGCTGCGAAGATTGCGTCCTTACTCCAAAAACCAGTTGTAATAAATGGTGCACCCATCAGGGCAAGACCCGCAGCCCACATAAAGACATACGTCTTCCGCATGACTTTTCTAAGTCCACCCATATCATTCATAAATCTAGAACCAACAACATGGATTAACGAACCTGCAGCCATGAACAATGAAGCTTTAAACATTGCATGTGAAATCAAATGGTAGAATCCTGCAGTGTAACCATCAACAAATTGTTCTGAAAGTCCTGCAATTCCTAGTGCCATCATCATGTAACCAATTTGAGAACCAGTTGAGTATGCTAGGACTTTTTTGATTTCTTTATTAACCATTCCTTGAGTTGCAAGTAACAATGCAGTAATTGCACCAACCCAAGCTATAATTTCAAAGAATTGATCTACCATAATTCCAGCTGCTGCTAATGCAAAGAATAACGGTCCAATTCTGGCAACTAAAAATACGCCTGCCTTTACCATGGTTGCTGCATGAATCAAGGCAGAAACAGCAGTTGGGCCAGTCATAGCCTCAAGTAGCCATTCGTTGAGGGGGAATTGTGCTGATTTTCCTACTGCACCTCCAAAAAGTAAAACTCCAGCCGGTACCAAAAGACCAGCAGCTGACATGTTTACTGCCCAACTTGTGTCATCAATTAATTCTTTAAAACCAAAAGTTCCTGCAAATGCAAAAATCAGAAACATTCCTGCAAGCATCATGACATCACCAACCTTGGTCATGATGAATGCCTTCATACCAGCATGTGATGGAGAATAATACTCAGTTATTCCAAGAGCTGTGTATCCTTCTGTTCCAACATGATGTTGTTTTTTATCACGATACCAAAAGGCAATCAATGCATAAGATGCTAAACCGACACCTTCCCAACCAAAGAACAATTGAAGAAAATTATCAGAAAGAACAATTAGTTGCATTGAGCCAATAAAGAACATCATCCAGAACCAAAATCGGACAATGTCTTTGTCACCTTTCATGTAACCTGTACTGTAAACTATAATCAAGAAAGAAATCCAGCCAACAACGTTTGCCATAATAATGGCAAGTGGATCAGCTAAAACACCAGCTTTTATACCAATTGTATCAATCCATGAGATTTGGTTGTGAATCTCGTTTCCAGCAAGAGCCTCGGGGAGAAGTACTGCGGCAGAGAGAGCACTCATTAGTGCCATTCCAACTGCAAAATATCCAGTTGCTCGCTTTGATATTTTTCCAATTGCTGGAGCTATCAGTGCAGCAACAAATGGAATTATCCAAATAGCCCATGCAGCTGTACTAACATCAAATGCTAATCCAACAGACTCAGTTGCCATTTTCTATATCCCCAACACTCCGTTCATGTATGGA
Organism: Nitrosopumilales archaeon; assembly: GCA_016276965.1. Classification (GTDB taxonomy): domain Archaea; phylum Thermoproteota; class Nitrososphaeria; order Nitrososphaerales; family Nitrosopumilaceae; genus CSP1-1. The sequence continues at coordinate 1,695 of JADNRU010000044.1, forward strand.
ATTATTTTCTCAAAGAAGATATCTGGATAAATTCCAAGAACAATTGTAAATCCAGCAAGTACCATCATTGGAGCTGTCATGTACCAGTTCCCATCCTTCACGTTTGAGAGATTTTCTGGAAGTTTTCCAAAGAACACACGTTTTAGCATCCAAAGTATCTACGACATTGTAAGAACTGTTGCCAAAAGTCCAAGTCCAAACAACACCATTCTAAGGGTAGAGCCTTCTTCTAGTGCGGTTTCAAAAGCGCCAAAGAATAGAGTCCATTCACCCATAAAGCCACTGGTTGGAGGCACACCCATGATTGTTAGTGCCCCAATTACGGCACAAGTAGCGGTAATTGGCATCTTGCCTGCAAGTCCACCAAGTTTTGAGATACTTCGTGTGCCTACATTTACAATCAGAATTCCCGCAGTCATGAAGAGGAGTCCCTTACCTAATGCGTGAGTTACATACATCATCTCAGCACCTGAAAGCCCCAAAACAGAAAACGAACCAATACCAAACAGGATATAGCCCATCTGGCTTATGCTAGAATATGCAAACAATCTTTTGATATCGTCTTGCATCAATGCCATTGCTCCACCATAAATCATTGTTACAACTCCCCAGACTTGTAACCAAATTGCAAGGTCAGCATATTGCATTGGCAGAAACTCTACAATAAACCTAAAGAGACCATAAGCTCCAATTCCGATCATGGCTGGAGATAATAAAGCACTAATCGGAGTTGGTGCTGCTGCGTGTGCATAAGGGAGCCAAATATGGAACATGAATGCAGCTAGTTTTACTCCTAGTCCAATTATTATTGCAATTGCAGCAAGTAACACAACATCATGTGGAATTTCCGATTCTTTAATATCAACAAAATCAAAACTCCCAATACTAAAACCAATTGTCAAAAATCCTAAAAGAAGTACTACTGCACCGACATGAGTCCAAAAAAAGAACATTAAAGCTATTCTTCGTCTAGGCCCAGCACCCCAAAATGCAATTAAGAAAAATGCTGGAATGAGCATTACCTCAAAGAAGATGTAAAATTCAATCAAGTTTGTTGCAAGAACTGTTCCAAGCATTCCCATTGTAAAGACAAGGAATAGTGCAAAGTAGAGACCTATTTGGTTGTTAATGTATTGTGTTTGGGATGTTGACGGTACAACTGCAGTTGTTTGACCACCACCTGATGCTACTTGTTGATACCGTGCTACAAATTGTTCTTTGAAATGGTGGACCATATATGGTTTTGAGTAAAGTACAAGAATTGTAGACAATACATAGATGATTATTGCAAATGGAGATGCGAGTCCGTCCATCAAAAATCCAAACTCACCAAACTGTTCAGTCCAAGGATAATGCTCTTCGTAGGTTCCTTGCAGTGCAACAAGAACTAGCAAGATTGTACAATAAAGTAATAGTCCGAAGGAAAACCAAGTTGCTACATTCGGGCCTAATTTTCTACCTAGAAAATAGGCAACTGGAGATAACAGTAGAGGCAGGAAAACTGCCTGTAACAATGCAAATTCCATTATCCTTTTAAGCTCCTAAAGTCTGCTATGTCGATATTCTGGTACATTCTATATGCTACTATAATCAACCCAAGACCTACTGCAACTTCTGCAGCAGCAATTGCTATGGAGAAAAGTGCTAGTGTTTGTCCACCGCTATGCGGTAAAAATCTTGCAAAGGCAACAAGATTAAGATTTGCTGCGTTGATTATTATTTCTATTGAGAAAAGCATTCTAATTGCATTTCGTTTAACTGCTAAACCATAGATTCCAATTCCTAATAATGCTACTGAAACAATAACAAACTCAATCAGCTCGTTGCTCATTTACAGTATCCTCTCTTCTTGCTAGAGTAAGTGCTCCAATAACTGCACTAGACAAGATAAGTGCCATAAGAATCAAGGCCGGCCAATAATAAGTAAGAAAATCTTTACCAATGTCTCTAAAATCAACTGGTGGTTCATCAGTGGTTATTGATTTTAATCCAGAGTCAAGGATTATTGCGCCAATTCCAACCATGAAAATTAACATTAATCCGATTCCAGCCCATTTTCGTTTAGGATCTTCAATTTTTGTGAAGATTAGTTCTCGTCTTACAAGCATTACAGTAAACAATATCAATACTGCAATAGAGCCGACATAAACTGCAATTTGAAACAGTGCAACAAATGGAGAATCCAACAAAAGAAAGAATCCTGCAACACCACCAAGTGTTCCCATCAGTGCAATGGAGCCATAGACTAATGAACGAAATTCAAGAGCTGCGATTGCAGTACCAATTGTTAAAACAGATAATGCAAGAAATGCTGCATCAGCCATGGGATGCACCCCTGTCGTCAATTTTTATCTCAGCATCCTGTTGGACGCTAGGCTTTACTTGAAGTTGAGCAGGGGTGTAAATCAAACTTTCCTTTGTATATGAGGACAGTTCGTAGTCATTTGTCATGTATAATGCATAGAAAGGACACGCGTCTACACAAAGCCCACAAAAGACGCATTTACCGTAATCAATTTGAGGCATGATTGCTTTCTTGTTATGTTTCCATTCTTCTGGAACCTTTACCATTCCAATTGCTTCTGCAATATCCTCACATGCAATGGCACACAGCTGGCAACCTGTACATTTATCATGAAACAGCATGTGTCTACCCTTTAAACCTGCAATTCCTACGCCTGTAGCAGGGTCATACTGATATCCATCTCCAACAAACTTGAGTTTTTGTTCTGGATATCGAAGAGTAAATCGTTTTATTGCTAAATGCTTTATTCCAGAGTTTAATGCTTTGATAATTCCGCTTGCTGTGCCCAATTACAAACCTCCTGGACCAAATACTCCAGCATAGAGCAATCCGAGTGCTATAAAGATGTTCACAAATGCAAGACCGATCAATTTGAACCAACCTAGATTTAGGAGAAG
>JADNRU010000045.1 GCA_016276965.1 Nitrosopumilales archaeon
TGCACAACTCGAAGGCAAACTATCACAATTATCTGCTCAAGCCGGACAAAAACCAGCTGAAGCAAAGGCACCACCTCCACCCCCACCAAAACCATCTGCTGAAAAACCAGCTGAACCACCAAAACCATCTGCTGAAAAACCAGCTGAAGCACCAAAACCATCTGCTGAAAAACCAGCTGAACCGCCAAAACCTGCACCACAAGCTGAAGCGCCACCAAGAACACTCGAATCAGTAATTGAAAGTGTACCAGAGGGTAACTGGATTATGCAAAAAACAAAGACACCTGCTTACGTTTGTGAAAACCCAAGAGCTTGGGCAAGACGACATCCAGATGTTGGACCAGTTCCAACCACAAGCTGGACTCTACAAAAATCAAAGATTACAGGATACACTGCACCTTCAAACCAATACTTTGCAAACAAACAAAGACTAGCTTACAAAAACCCAGCCTCAAGTTTCACCGGATATGGTGTGACATTAGGTCATGGTCAAACTCAAACTCAATCAGCACCTCCACCACCTCCGCCCCCACAACCTCAACCACAACAAACAGCATCAAGTGGTAGTGGTAAATCAAAAAAGCAACTTCTTGAAGAATATGAGAAAGATTACTTGGCTAGAATGGATCACGAACAGACTGAAGCTGCAACACAAGCTCAAGCGGCTGAAACAAAACCACAAGACATGCACACAAAAGGTGTGCTACCAAAGGGTTCCTAATCCAAATCCATTTATTTTATTTAATTTTTAATTTGTAAAAGCTTCTAGTACTTCTTTTGCATGTCCAGCTGGCTTTACTTTTGGAAATGCTTTGAATATTTTTCCTTTCTCGTCTACCAAAAAGGTACTGCGAATTATTCCCATGTACTCTTTTCCCATGAATTTTTTTTTGCCCCACACACCAAATTTTTTTGCAATATCAGTACCAGTATCTGCAAGTAAGATGTAGGGTATTTTCATTTTTTGACAGAATTTTTTGTGTGATTCAACGTCATCTTTACTTATCCCAACAATTTCAATTCCGACCTTTTTGAATTTGTTATAGTCTTTAGTAAATTCGTCAGCTTCAGTAGTACATCCTGGAGTAAAGTCTTTAGGATAAAAGTAAATGACATACTTTTTGCCCTTCAAGTCAGATGATTTAACAGATTTACCTTCCGAATCCAAAAGCTCGAATTTTGGAACTGAATCTCCCTCACTTATCATGTAGGTTTGAATATAATTTCCCCAATTAATTATTTTTTAAATAGGAAATATTTCACTAAATTTTAAATCAAGAAAAGATAGCATATAGACAGATTATGGTAGAGAACAATTATGAAATTTTAGGAGTTATTCAAGGTGCTTCCAAACATGAGATTCGAGAGGCATTTAGAAAACTCGCTTTGCAACTTCACGCTGATAGAGGCGGGGCTGATGCCAAGTTTATCAAAATAAAGCAAGCCTTTGATGATCTAAAAATTGGCAAAGTATATCCAGATTCTCCTGCAGAAAAACATAAAAAAGCTAGATTTTACTCTGGTGAGTCTGAAGAAGAACAAAGAAGAAGAAATCTAATTTTATCAAAAGACGTCGCAAGAGAAATGAAAACAGCTCAAGAGTGGGTTGCTGCTCTAAATAGAGCAGATGCAACCGGAGTTAGACTGTTTGGTTCAAAAGAGCTTGGTCAAGTTGAAATTGAAAGAAAAGCAACAAAAGCCATTTCCATTAAAGGAAAGTTTTGGGCAGGAACTCTCAATTATGATGGGCCAATAATAATGTGGGGAAGTTTAACAAATCCATATTTTATAGATGAGGAAAAATACAAAACTCGGATACATGTTACTAATGGAAAGTTTTCAATAATTGATCCACTTGAGAATGGCTTTATCATAGAAAATGGAGTAAAAATTACAGTTGATAATGGAGATATTATAGTTGGAGATGTATTTGGAAAAAAGGAGCTCCTTCCAGATCCATCTGGAAAGGTTGGAGTGTTCATTACAAAAGAACACTTGACAGAACTAATTGCACTAAAAGGAAAAATTGTTGCCGGATTCATACGAAATACTGTAAAGCTAGAAGCTGACGAAATACTTGTCATTACTCTTGATGATAATGTATATGTCAAAGGAAGAAAGATTTCCATTTTAGGACCTAAAGTAACTTTTGATTGTGTAATTGAACTAAAAAAAGGCGGTTCAATCAAATTCCATGATCAGGGCTCTGGTTTTGACATAAGCGATGACGCAATTCTAAAACTTGAAAACGGAAAAGAATTCAGGTTGCACGATTTGAAAATATCGGAGCTAATTGGTTTTGGTGGAAAAGAAATTACATACGAATTCCTTGAAAATTTTACAACTAAAAGATTCCAGTCATCAGGCAAAGGCTGGGCTGAAAAATTTGGTTTTAGCGACTAAATTTTAACTTGGAATATTACAAATCGATTCGAATCTTTTATATTCTAAATGACGGGGTTTTGTCTGATGGTTGATTTACGGGCATGGCTAGCAGAAGGCATTTCAACATATGCTCTTGTATTTTTTGGCCCTCTTGCCGTAATCTTATCTGCAGCTGCATTTGCTGATACCTTGAGTTTAGAAGGAATTCTTCTGATTTCATTTGCTCATGGAGCTGTAATTGGTTTAATGGTTTACGCATTTGGTCATATTTCTGGCGCCCACATTAATCCAGCAGTTACAATTCCAATGATCCTTACAAAAAAAATCGATGTAAAAAATGGGGCTGGCTACATAATGTCACAATTAGTCGGTGGAATTGTTGCAGCCTTTACACTAGTGGCAATTCTTCCAGAACTTGGCGCAAAAGTAAACTTTGGAACCCAGGGTGGACCAAGTGATCTTATTAACAACAGTGTGAGTTCTGGTCTTTTCTTAGAAATGATTTTCACATTCTTCTTGGTTTTGGTAATCTTCATGACTGCAGTTCACAAAAAGGCAGCTGCAGGATGGGCAGGATTTTCAATTGGTGGCATGATCTTTTTACTTCATCTAGTTGGCGTTCCATTAACTGGTGCATCCATGAATCCTGCTAGAACTTTTGGAACTGCACTTGCATCAGGATTTTGGGAATTCCATTGGATTTACTGGGTTGGACCAATAGTTGGCGGCATTATTGCTGGACTAATTATGGACTATGTTTACGTCAAGAAAGCCGAAGCTGAATTTTAGAACTTTCTTCATTTTCCAAACGTTTTTAAAAATTTGAACTAGCGATTCTATTGGGCTCGTTGCATAGCTTGGATAGTGCGATTGCTTGCGGAGCAATAGGTCGGGGGTTCGAATCCCTTCGGGCCCGCTACAGGATGCCAGCAATCAAAAGGACGTCCATTTTGTGATGGCACTCATGAAACCATTAAAGATTAAAAAACTTCTTAAAAAAATCAGTTGATTTTGAGGAACAATAGTTATTAAGTAACTAAATAAACCAAAAATTAATGTCAGAAGAACGGAAAATGTATCCTATCAAATGCTCAGATTGTGGCAAAGATGCAGAGGTACCTTTTCAACCAAAAGAAGGCCGACCAGTGTATTGTAAAGAATGTTTACCAAAACATCGCTCTGGTGGCGGCGGAAGATATTAAGCTAAATTAGTTTTAGAGTCATTTAATTCAATTAGCTTCTTTCTTTTTTTTATATCTTAGAAATTATACCACTTCAATCAGTATTTAGTCATTCCAAGTTTATTGTAAGATAGTGTTCGCTTACCCTATCCCAAAATTGCACATTATAAATTCCAGGTTCCAAATTTTCTGGAATCGGCCATGGCATCAACATATCGCCTCTTTGAGTTGTTTTAGTTTTTAACTTGATTCGATTTCCTTCATCATCAATAATTCTAATGTCAATAATATGTGAACCACGAAATCCAGACCCCTCAAAAATAATTACATCTAGTCCTGCAATTTCTGATAACCTCAATGAAACAGTTGGATATTTGTTAGCAATATTTGGAATATCATTTTCCATTGCAAAGCTTTCTCGTGCTAAATAAACTGGTCTCATCTCATCAATTTTTTTTATCATCCTTTCTTTTTCCGCAGGAATCACTGTTTCATGAACTATCTCCTCTTCAAGAATTGTGGCCCATCCCCTTTCCACTAGAATTTTTGCACTGTCAGGTTTTAGACAAATCGGTTGTTTATTTGAGGTTTTTAAAACAAGTTCAAGTCCTTCTTTACACATAATTTTTTCAGCGTAAGAAACCGCAAAAATTACAGAAAAAACTCCTACTAATAAAACAAGCATCAAAGGTTTCAACAATGATTTTTTATTCATACTTCTAAAATGAAGGTTACGGATTTAATCAACTTTCAAATTTTTTTCTGAAGAATTATTAGGGATAAGAAAATCATTTTATGCTGAACAAAAATGTCTAAAGAAAAATGGCACAACTTGGGACCTGTAGATATCCTTAAAGAACTACCATTACGTGAAATTACAATCAATAACAAAAAAATCGCTCTATCATATCTTAATGAAGAATTTGGAGCAGTTGATAATGTTTGTAATCATGTTGGAGGTCCTTTAGGTAAAGG
>JADNRU010000046.1 GCA_016276965.1 Nitrosopumilales archaeon
CTAATAGAAATTTCTGAGAATGAATTTGAAGCTATGCATCCTAGATTTACTGCCGTGAATATGTATAGGAAAATGTGTGAAAGAGAAAAAGTAGAATTCAAACGAAATGTAACAGTTGATAATATTGGAATAGTATTAGAGAGGCCTTATGACGATGCAAGGACTAAATATAACAAAAATTGAGGAGAAAATTATGGAAATAAACCCCGAAACTTGTAAACATCAGCCAATATACTTTGCGGCAGTTAACATTAATCTAAATGAAAGAACAATAGGTACAGTCGATGTTTGGCGATGTGGTGTTTGTAAAAAAAGGTTTTGTGAAGAAAAACAATTAGGTATTGAATCAATCGCTGATATTGTTGGCATGCCAAATATTGAATCTGATGAAAAGTGGGCTGTAGTAGTTAGTAAAATACAAAAAGGAAAAGACAAATGGAAATTAGTTAAATTAAAAGAAAATGGAACTTTAAATTTTGAAACTGTTGATGAAAAAATTATTAAATTAAAAATTAAAAATTATAAAATTGAAGATGATCATCATTGGAGTTTTCTAATTGATGATAATGTTCGTAAAGCTGTTGAAATTTAGGTTTAAGAATTGAACATAAAGGTGCATATCAATAACATTCATGGAAGTCAGATGGCTGCAAAAATTACTGGGAAGTTTGAGATTGATAATAGCTCGTTTAGATTTACTGCAATAGCCTTTGGAAGAATTGGGGGACAAAACGTAGGGGTAAAAATTTCAAAAACTACAGAAAAAGCGTTAGAAAAGTTAGGTTATGTTGCAGAAGATGTGATTATGACGATACAAAAAAATTTGTTACAAGGGGATCTCACTCTGCCAGAGGGATTAAAAAGAGAATCTTTTGTTGATGACTAAAACTCAGCTTCACTGAGAGCTTTTTCACAGGAGCATCCTCTTGTTTTTGGAATTTCATCAATTAAAAAAGTCAGCAATTTTTTTGTCGTCGTAACATTTTTTGATAAGGTTTCTAATACTTCTTTTGCAGTTACGGGTTTATCTGACCATACATCATAATCAGTTACAGTAGATATTGATGCATAGCAGATTTGTGCTTCTCGGGCTAATTGACATTCTGGAACTAAGGTCATTCCTATGATATCAGCACCCGTTGATCTGAAGAATTTTGATTCAGCTTTCGTTGAAAACCTTGGTCCCTCAATGCAAACATAAGTACAATCCCTATGAATTGATATATTTTGATTTTTTGCAGCATTAAGAATTACATCTTTTAATTCTGGACAAAAAGGTTCAGCAACTGAAATGTGAATTACTCTTCCATTTTCTGAAAATGAACCATCACGTGATTTTGTAAAATCAAGAAATTGTGAAGGTAACGCAAAATGTCCTGGTGCAATTTCTTCTTTAAGACTACCAACAGCGGAAGGTGCAATAATTCGCTTGACTCCAAGTTCTTTAAACGCAAAAATATTTGCTTTAAAATTTATCATATGGGGTGGTATGATGTGTTTTTTTCCATGTCTTGGCATGAAGGCAATTTTTCTATCTTTGAATGTTCCAAGAGTAATTGTATCAGAAGGTTTTCCGTAGGGTGTATCTATTGTAACTTCCTTTGTGTCTTGAAGTAACCCAGAATCATAGATTCCAGTCCCACCAAAAATTCCAATTTCTGCTTGATCCCCCATTAGTATTTCACCAATGATTTGCAGTTGTATTTTTCAATTTCTTTCATCCCTCCTAGCTCAGTTAATTCTATTATGAATGCAAAACCTGCTACCTTCCCCCCCATTTTTTCAATTAATTTAGCAGATGCTTTTGCAGTTCCTCCAGTAGCTAAAAGATCATCACAAATCACTACTCTCTGCCCTTTTTTCAAAGCATGTTTTTGAATCTCTATTACATCTTTTCCATATTCTATACTATAGGAAATTTTTTGTGTTTTTCCAGGCAATTTACCTTTTTTTCGAATCATTATCATCCCTTTTTTATAATGCAAGGCCAAGGCACAGGCAAACAGAAATCCCCGTGATTCAATGCCTGCAAAAATATCAAAATCCTTTGGATGAAAATATTTTGTAAATTCCTCTACAACATAAGATATTGCAGATGGATCTCTTAGAATTGGACTAAAATCTCTAAATAAAATACCCTTTTTAGGAAAATTTGGAAACTCATCAATTTTCTCTTTTAGATTCATCATTATGAAATCTAATGTTGAGCAATAAAAATTATTTTAGTTTACTTGTGTTAAAAAAATTATTCAAAAACAAAAGTTGTTTCTGCTTCATTAAGATGGGCATCAATTGCCTTAATCAAATATGTACCAGGTGGTAAATCACTAGGAATTCCCCATGGAACTATAAATTCTCCTACACCAGTTGTTCTTGCTGTAATCTCAGATATCTCATTATCCGCTCCATCAAAAATGGTAAGGATAACATTTTGGCTAATTGCAGCTCCATATCCTTTAATTGATACAATTTTACCAGTTGACAAAGTTTGAATAGCATCGACATATACCACCAAGCCTTCTTCTATATCGCCTTGGACAGTTATTTCATAATCATCAAAGTTAGGACCACTTTGTGCATGAATTGTCCAGCTGCCAATCTGAGCATCTAACGGGATTCTAATTGAACTTACAGAAAAAACCCCATCTTTGTTTGTGAAGGTTTCTTTAGTTTTAACAACTTCCCCATCTGGATCTCTTAGTTCTAAAGTTAATAGAACGTTTTTAGATGAATCGCCAAGAATCAAAATTGATTCTCCAGGTTGATAGGAATCCTTTGTTGAGCGAACATGTATCTCACCAGAACCAGTTAAAAGCCCAACTGAAAAAATTTCAGATGTCTGCGTGTTTGCTCTTGTTAAAACTGCAGTATATACTCCTGAAGAATACCCTGTTAAATCTAATTCATAATTTGATTGACCATCTGGTCCTAAAATTATAGTGTCTGTAAACTTGTTCTTATCTGAGGG
>JADNRU010000047.1 GCA_016276965.1 Nitrosopumilales archaeon
GCAACAATTAATCGGCGACCACTTTTTTTAATCAGTTTAGAAGAAATAATTCCAACAGCAAGAGTTAATCCAATAAATGCAGCAACCGCTATACCAAAATCGCCAAATTCTGCCATGTAAGCCCCAGTGGTGCTATTAAGGGTAATTATTTAAGTATTGTAAAATACGGGTAAAGTACGAGTTTAGGCATAAAAATCAGTACGTATACTACATTTTTTTAATATCATCATAATCGATCAATAAGAGATCGTAATTTTAGGAATATTAGAAAGATTTGCCTACAAAAATTTTTTTGAATTATAATTTTTTCAAATTCGAAAATTACGGGTAACTGTTTTTGTGAAAATTTTCCAAAAATAATTTCTTTTAATATACGATTTTAAATTCAAATCATGAATTTATTTTTTTTTCAGAAAAATCTACATAACATTTCATTTTTGAAAAAACTAGATTGTAGGAATTTTAATAGGATTATTTTAAAAAGAAATTTCAAAAGAAGGATTATTTTTTAAATTCTTATTAATCGAGAAGATAATTTTTGTTAATGGACAAAAAGGATGCTATTGCTGTGATACTCATACTTGCAGGTTTAGGGACGACTCAACTTGGTGGTGGGCCAGAGGGATTTTATGTAGGCCTTGGATGGGGAACTATTGGAATTGCATCAATTTGGTTGGCAATTAGTATAAGGAAGGAATTAAAGAAAGGTTCTAAGAAAACATGAATTTTTGTGAATTACTAAATTAGAAAAATTATATGCATCTAACTTGTCTGAACATCATGCCAGGCGAGGGATATTCTACAATTGGATTAAAACCCTCAATTTTAGAAAAATTGCATGGAATTACCGATGAATATTTTCCAGGCATGTTTCTACCAAGCACTTTGATAATTATGATGAATGAGATTAAGAGAGGATACTATACAGTTGAACCACACAACATAAAATTGGACCTTTCTGGAAAATACAATTCTATTACTATAAGGATAGATGTAAAAGACTGGCTTGAAGAAAATTACACCGATTTCTTCGAAGATTATAGCAAAAAATATAGGATTAAGAGCTTTGCACAGTTCATTAGTTATTTTCTCATGAATACTTTTGAATCCAAAGTAGAAGCACAGAACCATGTGATAAAATTAAAAGCTTCAGACTTTAAGTGGTTGATAGCAGAATATAGAAAAAGACAACATGGAAAAGATTCTAAGAATAATAACCAAACATTCGAACGCTTCGCTGATGAATTTCTTAAGGAATTACTTGATAGAGTAAATGAAGCTAAAAAGATTCTAAATACTTGAGAATGTATTCAAAGTATAACGTGTTCAAAAAATTTTACTTTATCAAAAATTAAAATAGTTAGTAATTAAAAAAGAAAAACTAAAGAGGAGTCATTGTATCGATTAGTCGTGCGTGAGGTACTTCACCAGATTTTTCGTTTATTACAAGATCAACAGTATACTTTAGTTCATTTAACATGAAGTTTACTTTAACATCCCATGCTTCTCTTTGTCCTTTTTCAGGTATTGCAAACGTTTCATTAATGCGAAAATCAGTGACATCGCCATACAGCGCAGTAATCACTCTTTTTGACTCTCTTTCAATTTCCTCAGGTGTACTAACTTGTGTCATATATTTGCAATACGCTTGAGAAATATAAAATTATATGCAAACTGTTCTGCGATCTAAAATAATTGATAAAGTCTTGCCAATGATAACTTTTCTGCAGGATCAGTTGTTACTAACTTTCCATCCACGGTTACTTTGAAGGTTTCTGGATCAATCTCAATTTTAGGCATAAGGTTATTGTAAACCATGTCTTCTTTGCTAATTTTTCTACAATTTTTTACTGGTAACAATTTCTTATGTATATTTAGTTTTTTAGCTAATCCGTTTTCTACTGCGGCTTTTGAAGTAAATGTTACTGATGTAGATTGTGTTGCTGATCCCATAGAACCAAACATCGGACGATAGTAAACTGGTTCTGGTGTTGGAATAGATGCATTTGGATCACCCATCAACGAATACGCAATGAACCCACCTTTAATGATGAGTTTTGGTTTTACTCCAAAAAATTGTGGACCCCACAAAACTAAATCAGCCATTTTTCCTTTTTGGATTGAACCAACATATTCTGAAATTCCATGAGTAATTGCTGGGTTTATGGTGAGTTTGGCAAGATAGCGCTTTACTCGAAGGTTATCATTATCTCCTTTTTCCTCTTTTAGCCTCCCAGCCATTTTTTTCATTTTATCTGCTGTCTGCCAGGCACGTGTAGTTACTTCCCCAACCCTACCCATAGCCTGACTATCTGAAGAATACATGCTAAGTATGCCCATATCATGAAAAACGTCTTCGGCCGCTATGGTTTCAGCCCTAATTCTGGATTGTGCAAATGCCACATCTTCAGGTACTGAAGGACTGAGATGATGGCACACCATCATCATGTCAAGATGTTCACTCATAGTATTAACAGTAAAAGGTCTTGTGGGATTTGTTGAAGACGGAAGGATATTTTTTTCTCCAGCAATTTTTAAAATGTCAGGTGCATGACCGCCTCCAGCTCCTTCAGTATGATATGTATGGATTGTTCTTCCTGCTATAGCTTCTATTGTGTCATCTACAAATCCACATTCATTTAGTGTAT
>JADNRU010000048.1 GCA_016276965.1 Nitrosopumilales archaeon
ACTTTTAGAAGATTTTAAAAATAGGTTTTCAAGGTTGCCATGTTGCAATGAGAATATTGGATAAAAAGCAATTTTACACTCTATTTTTGAAAAAGATGATTTATTTTCCTAAAAACTGTTAATCAGCTCAACGTTTTTGGATAAATAATTTTTACAGTATTTTGCTAATAATACCTCGTTGAATTATTGGTAATATGACAACAGGATATTGTGTCAAATGCAGGACTAAAAGAGAAATGAAGGATCCAAAATCTATTACCATGAAAAACGGTAGGCCCGCAACAAAAGGTATCTGTCCTACCTGTGGAACAAAGATGTTTAGGATAGGAAAAACCTAACTTTTCAAAGCGAACCGAACTTGGTCTTTGTGTAATTTTGCTTTGTATGTCTCTGACTTTATATCTAATCTTCATTTACTACATTTTTTGATTACTTTCAAAAAGTACTATTATCTTAGAGAGTCTGCAAACTCTTGCAGTTTTACAATCTTCTCATCTAAGGAAAGTGCTGAAAATTCTTCCATCATGGTTTTAAATTCAGCATGTTTTGCAGCTTTTTCGTCATCGGATAGACTAGCAAATTCTGCCTTCATTTCCTTAAAGTGAGTCATTATTGTTTCTCTGTCTTCATCAGAAATGGAAGAAAATGCTTGTTTCATTTCCTTGAATTGTACAAATTTTGCTTCACGTTCTTCTGGTGTTAGATCAGCAAACTTTCCCATCATACCATGATGAGACCATTTTGAACCGTCCATTGAGTAATGTTCAAATGATTTCTCGATGGTAGTAATTTCAAATCCTTGTAGGGCATCTACAACATGGATAGTTGCTGATTTAGTTCCATCGTCATTCTTGGTCATAGTAACTAGTTTCCAAACTAGGAATTTCTCACCTGCATCGTTTACTGCTATACTAATACTAGCTTTCTTTACATCTGGATAATTGTAAGATGCAACAGATAGAGCGATAGTCTCATCCATTTTATCATGGATGGTTTCTGTAGTTACTGGTTCTGAGCCAGATAGTTCACCAATCTGAATTTTCATGTGTTTTTTGTGATAATCTGAACCACTCCATTTTGAATAATCGCCACCTTCAGCCATTACATGGGGAGCTGCAAAGACAAACATAAGAGCAAAGACTGCTGCAAATGCTGGAATCACAAACTTTGCTTTTCTATTCATTACGCATAAAATTGGCTGATGACATTTATGCTTTGTTACTAATTGATATTAAATCTAGACATGTTGATGTGCGTCCTATTTGTCCCATGAAAGTATATGGGCCCACGTGGACTGAGCTACCTGTTTGGGAAATATTTTTGGCGCATTTACGCCAAAGAAAAAAAATCTCAAAATGATTTAGCGAAATTGGAATCTCTATTTAGGATTACATTATTAATTTAGGATTCCTGCCAGTTTATTCCGCAAACTTCACAGGTTGCTCTAACACCATTGTATTTTGGTTCCCAATATGGTTGAATTTCTCGGTTGCAAATAGGACATTCAACAGTTGCATGGTCATCAATGTTTTCATGCACAACTTTGTTCTTGGAAAAAAAACGAAAAATCTTGCTCATTTAACTTTACTCTCCGAAGAATGAGATGGCGCCGCAATCGTTACACATTATGTTATATTCTTCCCGCTCAATTTTATCTGATCCACATTTTGTGCAAATGAGGAGTTGTCTACTTACGTTATTTCTATTTCTTCTCTCAGAAAAAAAGGGGGATTCCATACAGAAACCTCCTATTCTAAGATTGTAATCTTCACCAATTGTGGAGACTTTGTATCAATGATAGATTCAAAGTTTTGACAAGTATTTTCATGAATTATCTTTCTTGAATCGATTTGAACTATATCTTGTTCTGATTCTAATAGGATTGATGGACTAAAGATTGATTTTTCACCTGCACAAGCGTTAAAGTGGATCAAATATCTATCCTCTCCAACATTTATTGAATATAGGAATTCAGTAAATGAATTGGCTTCTGCAAAAGCTAAATTATTGTAACCAGGTGTTATGGCAACTACAAATAGGGGCATAAGCAGGAGCAAACTTGAGTATCTCATTTTCTTGTTCATTGAACTTAAACAACTAGTAATGCATAAAGTTAATTTTCCAGATTCCGACCAAATTAATTCTTGCATGTCAAATTGCCTCCTAGTTTATGACTACTTCCAAAATAATGAACACATTCATCATCGACATGTGCGTTTCTGATATTTCTAGCAGTTTTACATTGGTCAAAATCACAATCGCATCGTCGTATCATAGACATTTTATTACACCTTCAATAGAGTTATTTTCTATCTTGACCATTCAGGCCCACCAACTTTTTTTAATTTTGCTACAATTTCATCAAAGACAGCTTCTCCTTCTTCAAATAATTGAGAAACAAAATAAACAACACCATACTTGGTACCCATCTTAGTAACAAGATTATTTTTTTCTAGAGTCTTTATGTGATGTTCAATTCCCTTGTAATCTAGTCCGAGATCTTGTGAAAGCTGATTCTTGTTCGACGGTTTGTTTCTTAGCTGAGAAATAATTCGAACTCTGTTTTGGCCTCCTCTTGTTCCCACAAAAAGATACCAAAACAATCCCTTTGTTTGGGGATGGCTTTTTGCCTCAATGCTTCGAAT
>JADNRU010000049.1 GCA_016276965.1 Nitrosopumilales archaeon
CAATCAAGCCAGTATTACTTATTGCATCTACAAACATTCTATAAAATGGATAATTGAAAGCTCCTGGTTCTGTTTTATCAGCTGCAAACACCGTAAATGCTTCATTAGGTCGCTCTTCAAACTCTAACTCAGCAACTCCAGGTCCCATTCCTTTGACGTTGCCAGAAAATGAATCCTTTAGTAGATCTTGTCCTGCTCCGTAAAGTCCTTCTTGTTTTGCCGTCTGTGTTCCAGCTTCAAAGGCCTTCCATGCAAGCTCATGGATTTGTTGATTGTCCACTCCTTTGGTGTGTGACATAACTATGTGCACATCGTCTCCGCAATATCCAATGTAATAATCAATTAACAGATCTTTTGAATTTTCTACAGTTTTTTTCACAGTGTCTAACAGTCCATCACTTGGTTTGGTATGACCTCCAACCCCCCCAACATCAGCCTTTATTACAGAAACAGTAATTTTCATGGCTTCTTTCACTGTCCACTTTGATTTATGTCTAATTCTTCAAAACATTAATTAAAAAATATTGAAAAAAAATAAGATATTTTCAAAAAAAATCGAAATGGTAATAAAGCCGTCTCACTTCGAAACCGATATGGCAGATAAACCACACTTGAACTTGATAATTACAGGTCATATAGATAATGGTAAGTCTACTACAATGGGTCATTTCTTAATGGATCTTGGAGTTATTGATGAGAGAACTATCGCCCAACACGCAGAAGAATCCGAAAAAATAGGAAAAGGTGACACTTTCAAATACGCTTGGGTATTGGACAATATCAAAGATGAACGAGAACGTGGTATTACTATAGATCTTGCTTTTCAAAAATTTGAGACCCCAAAATACTTCTTTACTTTAATTGATGCTCCTGGACATAGAGATTTCATCAAAAATATGATTACAGGTGCATCTGAGGCAGATTGTGCAGTTTTGGTTCTTTCTGCTAAGGAAGGAGAAACTGATACTGCTGTAGCTCCTGGCGGCCAAGCACGAGAGCATGCATTCTTACTTAAAACACTTGGTGTAAATCAAATTATTGTTGCCATTAACAAAATGGATGTCAGCAAATATTCTGAAGACGCCTTCAAGTCTGCAAAAACAAAAGGTGAGGCATTAGTCAAATCTGTTGGTTTCAAAGTTGATCAAGTACCATTCATTCCAGTTTCTGGTTGGATGGGTGATAACTTAGTTAAAAAATCTGAAAACATGAAATGGTGGACTGGAAAAACTCTTCTTGAGGCATTTGATGACTTTACATATCCAGAAAAGCCAACTGGCAAACCACTACGTGTTCCAATTCAAGATGTTTATACAATTACTGGTGTAGGTACTGTCCCAGTAGGACGTGTTGAAACTGGTACAATGAAACCTAATGATAAAATCATCATAATGCCATCTGGCGCAACTGGTGAGATCAAATCTATTGAAACTCATCATACAGAAATGCCGTCTGCTTCCGCAGGTGATAACATTGGTTTTAACCTAAGAGGTATTGAGAAAAAGGATATCAAACGAGGTGATGTTATGGGAACTCCTGATAACCCACCAAAGTGTGCAAAAGAATTTAGAGCACAAATTATTGTTATACATCATCCTACAGCTATTGCACCTGGTTACACTCCAGTAATGCACTGTCACACTGCACAAGTTGCTGCAACAATTGTTGCGTTTGAATCAAAAATTAATCCTGCAACCGGTGCAGTTGATGAAGAAAACCCTAAATTTCTCAAGGTTGGGGATTCTGCTATTGTTAGAATTAAACCAGTAAGACCAACTCCAATTGAATCATTTTCAGAATTTCCTGAAATGGGCAGATTTGCACTAAGAGATATGGGTGCAACAATTGCAGCAGGGATTGTAAAAGATATTACTGAAGAATACAAGCCTTAGTGGGTTTTTGTTTTGCCTCAATCAGCCAGAATTAAACTTACAAGCACGAACTTGACAAAACTAGATGGTGTTTGTACTGAAATTATGGGGATTGGTGAAAAAACCGGAGTTAAAATAAAAGGACCAACACCTTTACCTGTAAAAAGACTTCATATTGCAACAAGAAAATCTCCCTGTGGAAGCGGTACTGAAACATATGAAAAATGGGAAATGAGAATGCACAGAAGAATTATTGACATTAATGCAGATGACAAAGCTATTCGACAACTAATGAGATTAAAAATTCCAGATGACGTCTACATAGAATTATCTTTGACGTGATTATTTGTTAGCCTTAAATTATAGAAAATTCTGATTAAACCATGACTGAAGAAACTCCTGAAAATCAAATTGAGCAGACCCCAATTGATGAAACACCAGAATCTGTAAAATTTGATGTAATTTACACTTGTTTAAGATGCGGAACCAATGTTGCAGATAGTGAATTGTCAAGACTTCCAGAAATTAAATGCATTTGTGGATTTAGGGTTTTCACTAAAGCTCGTGCTCCAATCGTTAAAACTATAAAGGCGATTTAAAACTAAATTCTATCTTTTTTGTAACTATGATTTCTTTGTAGGTGGCTGCGCATTTCTTCCATACTCGAAAAAAATTGGTTGCATTCTTTACAATCATATGGTAAATCCTTATTGTGAACT
>JADNRU010000050.1:0-368 GCA_016276965.1 Nitrosopumilales archaeon
CTCTTACATGAGAATGGCCATTACCATCATGCCACACCTGTTCATGGCTATATTCAATATCTTTGGGAGCAATTCTTGCAAGCATTTTTGGAAAATCCCTGAGTAACCCTGGCTCAAATTCTATGGTTGTAATAGCAGCAGTAGAACCCGAAACGAAGATCGTGACATTACCATTTTTGATGTTTGATACCTCTAAGATTTTTGAGATTTGTGGGGTAATGTCTATCATGTCATTTTCCCCTTTTGATTTTACTCTGATACTCTTTGTAATGATTACCATAGATAGAATTCTAAGTTCGATTCTTATAATTTTACGGAATACTCTATATTTGGATTATTAATATGGATAATGGAAACATAGCCTCACA
>JADNRU010000050.1:378-1473 GCA_016276965.1 Nitrosopumilales archaeon
CTAGAATCAAATGTTAATGAATTAGTAATAGTAGAACTTTTCGAAAAGAAATGTAGCTTTATTCTTTGTCCTCAAGCAGCCAGCACTTTACATAACCAGAATCAGTTTTGAAATTTGGGGGATCTTTTTTGCATTTTTCCATTGCTAACGGACATCTAGCTATAAACCGGCATTCAGGTTTTGGGTCAAGTAAACTTGGAGGGATTCCTTTGATGTATGTGGGTTTGTTTCCATAAAGTGTGGGAATTGACGCCAAAAGACCTTGAGTGTAGGGATGTTTTGGATTTTTGAATACATCATATGAGCTTCCAAATTCAACTATTTGGCCCCCATACATTATTCCAATTTTGTCTGCAATTTCTGAAAGTATTGCAAGATCATGTGTGATTATCATGATTGATAATCCATCTTTTTTTAATTTCTTCAAAAGATTAACAATCTGAGCCTGAATTAAAACATCCAGAGCTGTTGTTGGCTCATCAGCAATAACAAATTTTGGTTTTAGGATAAGAGCCATTGCTATTATTACTCTCTGTTTCATTCCTCCGCTAAGCTCATGCGGATATTTTTTCAAGATATTCTCGTCAAGACTTACAGAGTTTATTGCATCCGAAATCACCTTCTCAAAACTTCCTTCGTATCTGTGTTGTTTTAGAACCTCCACAAACTGTTCCTTTATGGTAAAAACGGGATCAAGTGAGTTCATGGCTCCTTGAAACACCATTGCAATTTTTTTCCATCTATATCTCTTATCGAATTCTTGTTCTGACAAATCTAAAATTGATTCACCATTAAAATTTATTTTGCCAGAAATAGTCTTTCCACCAATTAGCATCCTAATTATAGAAAGCCCCAATGTACTTTTGCCACATGCACTTTCTCCAGCAATTCCAATTGATTCTCCCTCATTTAGTGAAAAACTAACATCTTCTAGAGCATGAATTTCTCCTTTTGAGGTTTGATATCTAGTGGATAACTTTTCCACGTTAAGGGATGTCATATAATTATGTTGAACCCGATACCACATTTTTGTTTTGCACTAATCTAAAACGACTAATTAGTTAACACAATTTTTAAAATATGACTTTACTCAAG
>JADNRU010000050.1:1483-2243 GCA_016276965.1 Nitrosopumilales archaeon
CATGATAGGCCAGAAGGTGATTCTAGGTGGATGGGTAGAAGATCTACGAAAATTAGGCAAAATGACTTTTCTGACAATACGTGATGTAACCGGAATAGCTCAAGTAATTGTTAAAGGAGAATTAAATGCCAAGATTGAAAATCTAACCAGGCAGAGTGTTCTAAGAATAAGTGGAACAATTCAAGAAACCAAAGCTAAAGATTTTGATTATGAGGTTAATGCCGAGAAAATTGAGGTTTTGGCTAAAGCGATTCATCCACTACCTATCGATCCATTAGGAAGATTGGAAAGTAATATTGACACCAGATTGAACTCCAGAGCTATTGATATGCGTAATCAGAAAACTGCATCAATTTTCAAATTGAGGCATCATGTTTTATCATCAATTCGTAAAACATTATCCGAAAAAAAATTCATTGAGATTAATACGCCAAAAATTATTGGAAGTGCGAGTGAGGGGGGAGCAAATCTTTTTTCTTTGGATTATTTTGGCAAAACCGCATATCTTGCCCAAAGTCCACAACTTTACAAAGAACAAATGACAATTGGATTAGAAAGAGTTTTTGAAATTGCGTCCTTTTACAGGGCAGAAAAATCACACACGGGAAGACATCTAGCTGAATTTACTAGTGTTGACATCGAAGCTGCATTCATGGATTATACTGATGTAATGGATATCTTGGAATCATTAATTTTAGATGTATACAAATTCACATCAACAAATTGCAAAGAAGAACAAAAACTAATTGGTCATGAAATT
>JADNRU010000050.1:2253-2578 GCA_016276965.1 Nitrosopumilales archaeon
GTCTTAGATGAGGTTAAAGCAGCAGGAGTGAAATTAGAATTTGGAGATGATTTGCTTGATTCTCATCTAAGAATTGTTGGAGAAAAACATCCAGGATTTTATTTTATTACCGATTGGCCACTTAAACTAAAGCCATTTTACATTCGTGAAAAAGATGATGACCCATCACTTTCAAGGTCTTTTGATCTTCAATATGGATATCTCGAACTTTCTTCAGGTGGCACAAGATTGCATGATTCTAAAGTTTTAACATCGCGCTTAAGGGAACAAGGGCTTGACCCAGCTCAGTTTGTGGACCATCTGAAAGCATTTGATTGGGGAATGC
>JADNRU010000051.1 GCA_016276965.1 Nitrosopumilales archaeon
AGTGGACTGAAGGGGATTTGAACCCCTGACCCCTCGCGTGCAAGGCGAGTATTCTACCAGTCTGAACTATCAGCCCATGTCATGGATGATTGTCGTGTTGATTTTAATTGTTATCTTAAGATAATTTGGCAACGATTTTATTTCCAATGTAGAAGAGTTTTTGCATGGTATTACTTGAATCACAAATTAAACTAAAAACAAGTGACTCAGCACCAGATTTTGAATTAATTGGAATTGATGACAAAAAACATTCATTGAATAGTTACAAAGACTATCAAGGATTACTTGTAATCTTCATGTGTAATCATTGTCCGTATGTCAAAGCAAAGTTTAATGCAATAAATGAAATTCATGAAAAATTTAAAGACAAAATAGCACTTGTTGGGATTAATAGCAATGACCCAGCTGATTATCCTGAGGATAGTTTTGAGAATATGAAAAAGATAGCATCGGAAAAGGGCATCAAATATGAGTATCTTGTTGATGAAACCCAAGAGATTGCTAAAAAATATGGAGCAATTTGTACTCCAGATCCTTTTCTATTTGATAAGGATAGAAAATTGATCTTCCATGGAAGAATTGATAATGCGATGAATCCGGATGACACTGCTACAGAAAAAACAATGATTATCAATTTAGAAAGGTTTCTTGCAGGAGAAAAAATAGAAAAAGATTTCGATCCCTCCATTGGATGTTCAATCAAATGGAAAGAACAGCAAACTTAAATGACCAACCTCTAGAAAATTTTTTGGGGCCGGTAGCTCAGCTTGGCTGGAGCGTTCGACTGATAAATTCTTTCAGATATCGAAAGGTCGTGAGTTCGAATCTCACTCGGCCCACTTTATTTTAGGCTACAGAGCGTTCAAAAATTGTTTGTGACCACTGTAATGCAGTTTCTAAATTTTCTGCAACCAAATCTGCTTTTGCAGTTGGTGTTTTGATCTTAGTGCATAAAACAAGATACAAATTTTTCCCAACTTTTCCCTTTACAGAATTTACTGCTTCTGAGAAAAACTTCAATCCTTCTTGTGTTTCTGAAAATACGACAATTATCATTATTCCAGTTTTTTGTTTCCAAATCTTTCCAAGAAGTTTTTCCAAATCCAAATCCAACAAAACATCAATAGCATCAGACATATCCCCAAGTGAGGAAACTTGCCATCCTTCTGAATGAAATGACGCTGACGCTGCTTCAGCATGTAAAGCATTTTTTGAATCAGTAGAAAGTACAATCGCATTTTTTTCTGGAATAGTTTCAGTTGGAGTTAGATTAAGAATTTGAATAGAGTTTGAAATTATTTTATTGAGATGTTTTTCTTCTGACTTGCCAATTTTTCCTTGTCGAAAAAGTTCTTGCACTGACTCCACTGCAGGGATGATAATGTCTGTCATTATTTTTGAAGTTTGGGCATTAGAGTGATTGCAATTTCTAATTAATCTAAAAACTTGTTGTTCAGAACCCTCAACCAAATTTTCAAGAAATGTATTTTTGACCTTAAAGTAATCATCAGGAAATCGAAATTGTTCTGTTCCCTCTTCAATAAACCATAAATTAACATTTCCAATATTTTTTTGACGAATCAAACCTTCAGCTGCAAAGACGTTAAGATATTTTGTCATGGTTACCCTGTTAATTCCAAGCTTTTCAGAAATCTCAACTCCTGAAAATCCCGTTTTTGAATTTCTGAGTAAATCAACAAGTTTTTGTTTGATTTCTACAGTTTCGTAACCTCTTGCCATAGTGCTCTAAAATGTCGGTATCGTATAAAGTCTAATAAAAAAATTGAAAATTTTGAACTTAATCAAACAAGTTTGAAAACAAACATTATATACATGAGGTACTTTAAAGTACGGTAAGAGTAAGTAAAATGCCTAAAGCTGGATTCAAGTCAATAACAATTTCCGAATCAGTTTATGATAAATTCTATGATGTCTTTCAGAAGAATAAAGACGAACTTTCGATGAAGGGCGTCAATAGCTTCGCCGGATACATAACCTACATGCTAGAAGATAAGATGCAAAAAGACAAGACCTTTGCAAGATATGCTCCAAAACTTGAGAAAATTTCAGTTGATGGGGATAGAGTAATCATTAAGGATAATATCAAAAACAGAATTGCTGAAGTTGCCATTCAGAGGGGGGAGCTTTATTGTCAACTATGTGAGCAGAAAAATTGCTTCCATATTGGCTTTGTTTTTTCGCTTCCCGATGTTTATGAAATTTTGAATTCTAGGGGAATTAAACATCCAAGATAAATCAATGGAGGAGGTGGGATTTGAACCCACGAACCCCTAAGAGACAAGA
Source organism: Nitrosopumilales archaeon (assembly GCA_016276965.1). Taxonomy (GTDB): domain Archaea; phylum Thermoproteota; class Nitrososphaeria; order Nitrososphaerales; family Nitrosopumilaceae; genus CSP1-1. Next base: position 2,305 of record JADNRU010000051.1, read on the forward strand.
TCACCCATCTTTGAGATCTTAAGTCTTGCGTGTCCAAAAGTTTTAGATAACTTTCTTTGGCCAGGCTTGACTACTCCTCCACAGAGTTTGCTTGAATCTGTGTGAAATTTAATAGTTTAGAGATTTTCTATTTCGTAATCAAAATTATAAAGAGTTGCTGCAGAGCGAAATTGCGTGCTTCGATAGCTCAGCCTGGTAGAGCGTTACCTTGGTAAGGTAAAGGTCGCGGGTCCAATTCCCGCTCGAAGCTTT
>JADNRU010000052.1 GCA_016276965.1 Nitrosopumilales archaeon
TGATGATTTTGAATATTCTAATAATTCAAAAAAGCAACAATCTAGTTATGTCGTTGTTTGTTTTTTACAAACAGCTATAATATTGCAGTATTGAAACTAGATTTAATAGGACGAGTTTTTCATTCTAATTAATGGGACGTCGAAAGACCCAAAAGATTATCAAAACTGGACCAAAAAATGTCACTACTGGCATGTGTCCTTTGTGCAAAACAATAGGCAGAATTTTCATAATTGGTCAAACTGGCAAAGAAAGAGGAAAATGCCCTGCATGTAATCAAGAATTTGATTTATGACAAAAAAAAGCTAACAAAGCTCTCAACAAATTTTCCCATAACTTTTTAAGGTCTTTTTTTATCCTAAAATCAACATGAGTTCAACAGATGCAGAAACAATCTATGAAAGAGTAGCAAAATTAGAAGATGAAATTGCACTACTGAGAAATGAAGTGGATGTTTTAAAGAAAGCTCTACGAAATAAAATTGCAAGACATGAAGTTTCTATGTTAAAGAAAGGAAAAGACATCACCTCAATTATTGATTGACTTTTTCTCTAATACTTTTTATCAATTCCAAAATAAAATCAGCATCTTCAGCATTAGGAACTAGTTCAAGATACTGCTCTAGTAACTGGAGTGCTACATCATGATTCAGAAACCGTTCTTCTAAAACTCCTTTATCACGTATCTCTTCAGGAGAACTAGGATCTAAGCCAAGAATCATTTTGGTACACCGCATTGCCTTCTCATATGAATAAGATTGAACGTAAGAATTTTTCAAATTTCTTATCATACGAATTAAAATTTTTTCTTCATTTATTTCATTTAGAAATTCTGGTAAAAATTCAACATGGCCATCATAATTTCTATCAAGAATCTCTTTAAGATCATCTATTTTTAGAAGTCTTCCACCATTGAACGGATCCAAAATTATCTCTTCATTATATTTTACAATAACATGGCTTGGAAAACCAACTATTCTAAGACCCAGTCCAATGTGTTTTGCAACTTCTGAGTATATGATTGATAATGTAATTGGTATTCCTGATTTCTTCTCTAATACTTCATTAAGAAAATTATTTTTTGGATTGTAATAGTCTTCAGTATCTCCTTTGAAACCATATTGTTGAAACATATATTCATTTAAAACTGAAATACGATATGTTGGATTATCCACATTTGTTATATTCATCTTCAAAGATTGTCCAATATCATTTATTTTTTGAATGTATTCTGATATATTCAGATCAGGATACTCTAAAACTTGAGATAACTTTAGGCACTTTTCAACTAAATTATGATTTAGGCTGTTTGCAAATGAAACCCATTCGGCAACAAAAGGATCAAACTTTTCATTCAATTCTAAACAGTAGCATGAGATTGAACTCTTTTTAGATATAATTGTGGGTCTTTAAGCTCCAAAGTTGAGGGTGGATTTTTTATCATCATTTTGAAGGATTCTTTCCCATGTTTTTCATAAATTGCTTGAGCAAAGTCCTTTCCCATGCTTTTTCTAATTTGATAGGTAGTAGGATCAGTTCCCAAGAAGGTTGTAAGGTAGTTTTGAAAATCTTCATCGTCCTTTAGTATGTTTTGGACTGCAAATTCTGCCATTCCTTCCATTGTTGTAAAGGCAGCATGGTGAGTTTGAATGGGCTTTAACCATCTTTGATAGATGTCCAATAACTTTGGAACCATCTCAGAAATTTTGGGATCAACTTCTACCTTTGTGTAGGTCATTACATCAGGACCTAACACGTTTACTATGAAATTATCTGGATTTAACATAAAAAATAGGCTTGCTCTTTTTGCAGTTGGAAAATCATCTCCGATTGGTTCTAATCGAAGATATTCAGAAAGTTTGGATACTGTGGTGTCATCTAATTCAAGGATTATTTTTGCCAATTCTTCATTAATTGAATTGACTTGTATTACTGCAGCTTTGTTCGTTTCGCTCAAGTTTTCTTGAATGGAATGAATTTGTTCTTCCAGAATTGTCATCTTCAAAGCACCCATGTAACCAGAATTAACCTTGTTGAACCTTGATTCGAATGGTTTGCCTTGTTTGTAAAGTATGATATGAGGATAACTTGAAAGAATAAACTTGTTTAGATATATTGATGAATCTAGATAGTCACCATAAGTGGTAGAAATTTTTGATATGTAGGCCTTGGCATATGTAGAGAAGACAAGAAATTTTGCTGTATCTTTTTTTATTAGTTCAACTATTTTTTCTAAACTTTCTTTTGCAACGGCATCAAATAACTCATCTACAAATTTTCTTGCCTCATCATTTGAAAAAACTTTTTTTCCTTTCATTTTCTTAAATTCGTCTAATTCAAGAAATTGCCATTTTAATGATGAAGAAATTGGAATTCCTATGAATTCATTTACTTTTTTTGCCATCTGTGGAAAAATTTTTTGAGTTATATCTTCGACTTTGTCAAAGTTTACTGAAAAACTTGGGTCTTCTTTTATTTTATCTGATAATTCTGCAATTTCTTTTTCTTCATCTTTAAAAT
>JADNRU010000053.1:0-1010 GCA_016276965.1 Nitrosopumilales archaeon
TGATTTAGAAGCAAACCAAAATAAGAAATCAGCATCATCACGTAATCCCAAAGTAGAATATGTTCTTAATTTTATACCAGAATTTCGTAATACGTTATCCACTTCTTTTGCAGATTCTTCTTTAGCCAAGTCTGCCATCCATCTCCATTTCGGATCAACTTTGAAGAATGAGAAGTTAAAAAAATATTTCTCGTCGTCATTTACTTCCATGTTCTCAGCTACATCTAAAGACCCTATTTAAACAAAAAACATTATTCTAAGATAGCTCTTTGGTTATCCAATCATAACCTTTCTTTTCTAGTTCGTCAGCAAGAGACGCATCTCCAGTTTTTACCACTCTGCCTTTAGCAAAAACGTGAACAAAGTCTAATTTGTTTAGATATTTCAAAATTCTAGCATAATGTGTAATAACAAAAACTGCTGAATCTCTTGTTGATACTTCACTAATTGCTTTTGCTACTGATTGAACCGCATCTATGTCAAGTCCCGAATCTGGTTCATCAAGAATTGAAATCTTTGGTTTTAGTACTGCCATTTGTAAAACTTCAGAACGTTTTTTCTCTCCGCCAGAGAATCCTTCATTTAAGTATCTAGACAAAAATTCATCTGGTAGACCAACTCGTTTGAGATTACCTTTAAGATATTTTTGAAACTCCCTTACAGTTATGAAAACTTCTCTGTCATCACCTTGAAGAGCTTTGCTTAATGCATTGTAGGAAGTTCTTAGAAAATGTGAATAACCAACACCAGAAACTTCAGTTGGATATTGAAAACCTAAGAACAATCCTTTTTTCGCTCTTTGGTCTGGTTTTAATTTCAAAATACTTTCACCGTCAAGTAAAATGTCGCCTTTAGTAACTTGATATTTTGGATGTCCAAGTAGTGTGTAAGCTAAAGTACTTTTTCCAGAACCATTTGGTCCCATAATTGCATGTACTTCGCCAGGACCTGTCTTGAGATTAACACCTTTTAGAATTTCTTTTCCTTCCCTCGAAACGTGCAAGTCTTTG
>JADNRU010000053.1:1020-2072 GCA_016276965.1 Nitrosopumilales archaeon
TGACATAATGCGACTGGAATTTTTTCTATATATAACACCGACGAATTTTAGCTAATCCTAACACATTATGTTCTAAAAATCTAGAATCCCGATTTAATAAAAATAGAAAAAGGGGGGATTAGTTCTTGGCAAGTATTGGTCTCAAAGTTATCTTTAATTGATAACAAGTTAGAATCTCCTTGCATCTATTGCGTATTGTGACCTCTGTCACGCCTGCAACGCTAGAGACGTCTCGCTGAAGCACATTCTGTCCTAGAAGAATTGATGCAACGTAAAGATACGCTGCTGCAATGCCATTTGGAGCTTTTCCATCAGCAATGCTATTGTTTTTGGTTTTTTCTGCAATTTCTAAAGCTAGCCTTTCAACTTTGACATCGGTTTTTGTCATATTGGCAATTTTTGAGATGTACTTGTCCATTGTTATGACTGGAGCAGTAAATGTTCCCATCTCCATTACCATTGTTCTATAGTATCTTGCAGCAAGTTTTGCTTTTGCTTTTACTTCTTTTTGTGTGCAAATTCCCTTGCAAATCTCATCAAGGGATCGTACAACCTCGCATTGTTTACATGCCATATAGATTGTCGCTGCAGAAATACTAACAACTGATTTTCCCTTTACATCCATTTTATCATCCAAGCCTCTATAAATAATGGAAGCCGTTTCCAAAACGTTTTTCGAAAGGGAAAGATTCTGACAAGTTTCTCCAATTTTTGTGAGAATGTTTGCAAGTCTTCTTTCTCTTGGTGAAGAGACTCTCACTCTTTGTTGCCATTTTCTGAGATTGTGCATCTGATTTGCAACTTGAGTGTTTATTGTTTTTCCACTAAAGTCCTTTGAACTAATGGAAATCTCAGTTGTTATTCCCAAGTCATGTTGAGAATAAGTTGTTTGGCCGGTTGCTCTAGCTAGTTTCATTTTTTCTTCAAGACTCGAACTTCTTGATTCTGGACCATAATCTGCCATTTGGTCCGCGACTACAACGCCGCAACCAGAACAAATTATTTCACCATTCTGAGTATCATCTACAAGTGTAGATTCACATTCAGGACAG
>JADNRU010000053.1:2082-2421 GCA_016276965.1 Nitrosopumilales archaeon
TCAGGACAGCATTGAGTTTCTAGTGTATTCATTTTATTTTTCTCCTAATTTTTTTTTGTGGTTTTGCAGAAGTTTTTTCAAGGGCAAAAACTTTCTTGCCAGAAATTTTTTTGACATTGTTAGTCAGCGGTATTGCCGATGCATATGGTTTTGAAACAGGACCAATCAACTCCATAACTTTTGCAACTTTACCACTTTTTTCGTCACAGAGTATTTGTCCTTCATCAACTAACTTTGTTAGTTGTACAATAACTCTGCCACTTCTGGCCAAATGCATTATTTCACCTACCTCCTGCAATTAATTAAAAAAACTTCTTATTGTTATCATGGAGTTCTGTC
>JADNRU010000054.1 GCA_016276965.1 Nitrosopumilales archaeon
ATGGAATCTGAAGAAGGTACACTTATCTCTCCCAAGCTTGACTTTACTGAAATTATTGCTTCATCAGTTTTACTAGAGGTAATAGTTACCCTTTTGTTAATTGAACAAAGTATAGCTTTTTTTCCATAAACTACAAAATGTTCTCCAAATAAGATTACCTTTGCTGGAGCAGATACTATTGATTTCAAGTGAATATTATTGAACCGTAGCCAACTACTGAGCTCTTATCTCCCGAAATATCTCCACTTGTTGCATATTTTAGCAATTCGCCTTTTGTAGCACCAAGTTCCTTACAAGCAATCATAGTGGTTGCTATTGCACCATATCCACAAGCTGTGATTTTTTTTGTATTCAATACTTTGTAAAATGTTTCTAAATCCATGTCCAATATAGGTTCAATTAACGCCTTATCTTGCTTATGCGCAAAATCATTTTCTTCATAATGAGTAAAATCAGATGATCCAATAATCATAGCATTATTTTTTTTGGCTATAGTTGCTATACATCTACCAAGTTCAATTGCAGTATTTTTAGTTTGATCAATCATAACAACTGGAAGAATTTTAAATTGATTTCTAAATACTTCTTGTAGAATTTGTACTTGAACTTCTATACTATGCTCTTTAGTATGAGAAAAGAAATCTAATTCTACTAATTCTGAAATATTAGATAGTTCCTTCACTGCTTCTGAATCAACCTCCACATTACCTAGAGGTGTTTCCCAACTACAATCTTTCATTGAGGCAATGTTGCATCCAATCCCCCAATGATTTGGACCAACAATAATGAATAATTCAATTAAGTTAGACGAAATTGCATAAAAGGAATGACATGCAACTGGTCCAGAATAAACATATCCTGCATGTGGACAAATTACTCCATAAATTTTTTTAGTATAATCCGTTGGTGGAATTTTTCCAGGGCCATAATGATGTAAAAAACAATCATGAACAAGACTTTTCAATTTCTCGGTTTGATTGGGATAGAACATTCCGGCTACGGCCGGTGTTCTAATCTGCATTATTCTATTTCCTCTTCTTTGATCTTCGTTTCAAAATCATCGATTTCATACTTTATTTGCTCGCCTTCTTTGAGTTCCCCTTTTTGAATTAGAATTTCACGAGCTAATAACCAATAAGTTGTTGCCAAGGCTTTTCTACCTCTATTATTTGCTGGAATGACAAGATCTACTTTTGAAGTAATATTATCTGTATTAGCAATTCCAATTACTGGAATTCCTGCATTAGTAGCTTCTGTAATGGCTTGTTCATCAACTTGGGGATCGGAAATTAAAACTAATTTTGGTTCAATATAATATGGCAATGAAGGGTTGGTGAGAGTTCCAGGCATAAATCTACCTAATTTCTTTACGGTTCCAGTTAATTCACAGAATTTTTCAATCGGTGTATTGGCATATTCTCTTCCTGAACATACTATGACATCTTGACTCTTTTCTCTGCTGATAAATTTTGCAGCAGTTTGAATTCTATCTACTGTAATATCTAAATCAATTAGGTAAAGTCCTTCTGGACTAGCTTTTGTAATGAAGGGTACCATGAATTTTGTCTTAACTGCAGTTCCTACTCTGATACCCGTTGACAGAATTTTTTTCTTAATACTCTCTATTTCGCTTTGTTCACTCATACTGCGTTTTTAAATTTGTGCCATACCGCATATTAAATCATGCTCTGATAATCGTATTAGTTCATTCAGTTTAGCTATTCTTTCACCTCCTACCACTCCCACTTTAAGCATTTTTGAGTTTGTTCCAATCGCAATATGCACAATATGAGAATCTACTGATTCACCAGAACGGTGTGAGGTAATTAGTTTAATGTTATTTGAGTTGGCTACATCTGCAAATTCAAGTGCATCAAAAAGACTTCCTGCTTGATTTACTTTAAGAATTGCGGCATTACATGCCTTTAATTTAATTACGTTTTTTAGAATTTCCGTATTAGTTACAATTAGATCATCTCCTGTGATCAAAACATTTGGAAACTTTGCAGTTAATTCTGCCATTTCCTCAAAAGCTTCTTCGTGAACCGCATCTTCTGCATAAACTAGTTTGTATTTTTCAATAATGTTAGATACAAAATCAATTTGTTTTTCAGGAGAGTTTTCAAAACCCCCTCTTTCGTATAGATATTTTTTATTTTTTTCACTCCATTGGGTTGATGAAGCAAAATCAACTCCTAAAGCAACTTCTTTACCCAAAGTAAATCCTAAATTTTCA
>JADNRU010000055.1 GCA_016276965.1 Nitrosopumilales archaeon
CCCATCATGATTTTGGATTTGGTTAATTGACGGGCGATTTGTAAAAGATTACAACCCATACAATATTTTTTTAGCAAACTCAGAATAGGTTAAATACAAATTTCGTATTTTTAACAATTAGTTCATCTTCGTCCATTATTCAATCCTCCTAAAAAAAAAGCTTCTAAGAAAATCTAAGAAAATGAAAAGGATGGGAATTTTAGTCCCACTTGGACCAAGCGGCCATCCATCTATACGTCCACGTAGTAAGTTTACATCCTAACGCAGCCATAGTGACAGACAAAACTGCACCAGCACCTGCACCCAGCGCAACTGGACTGTTATAGAACTTTCCAACTTGCGGTTCTATTGGTGTCATGTATGGTGGCAATGTCGGCCTTGGATATTTGAATGCCGTTTCTAGTGGGTCTGCTACAGTTATCAGATTTACCATGTTGAACAACGGTAAGGACATACCTACCAGTACTCCACCAAACAGAATCAGCGAGTGCTTGTTTCGTTTTGTTGCCCAATATGCCAAGTCTAGTAACATGCAAGACGGTAACCATACTGGAGTTACAATAAAGTCATATGGATATCCTAGTGCAAACCATGCACCCTTTGCAACCCACGTATATACAGTAATTATCAGTCCGTAATACGTAGCTGTACCCGGAACACCTGTAAATGTCAGATAATATACTGCTCCGACAACAAGCATCAACGTTTGTGATATCGAGAATATTACAAACGATGTCCAGGCCCAATCAGTATAGAAAATATAGTCACCTGCATTAATTGTAAGCAAAGTTCCGTTTACCGCAACTACTATAATGAATAGGTAGTGCGTACATCGCCTAAGCCAGACCATTGTTGATTAGAATATGAGGTCGGTATATAAAATTTTAGGCACAAATCTTGATCGCATATTAATTAAATCATGAAAAAATTAAAAATAGAAAAAGTTTGAAAGTGTTTTCTTTCTAGAATCCCACGAATATTGATATATAGAGAGTTAATACAAACACACTCGCTATAACAACAGTCATTAGACCATTGCTGCTCTTACGAGAGCCTTCCTGACTTACTTTTACGCAGAAGATGTATCCAATTGACTCAATAATTGTCAGAACAATAAAGGCATAGTGACCACTGTTTGTTGGATATGCCCATGGATAAATAAAGTATCCTGCTGCTGTACCACCAAAGGTAGCTAACCATGCTGCAACGTATGCTACTGTGATAAGGCCAGTCATGTTTTCAACACGTCTGCCAATCATTCTTTCAACATCAGCACTTCCAGCTCCACCGCCTCCGCCAGAACCAAATCCTTTTGGAAGAGTCATGTGCGTAATACTCGTCAGAATCTTTAAAAGTCTTTCTTATCTGAATGGCAAAAATCGATCTAATTTATGATATAAATAAAAAGAAAAAGGTGCTTTTCGCACATTTTTGCTTATGGGATTGTTCTGCTGTACAATTTGCCTTCTAAGGCCATCTTGTACATTTCAGCAATGTATGGATTTTCACCTGGTGTTTCTGCGCCAAGTTCAACCAGTCTTGCATAAATCCTAACGACGTATGCTAGAGCGCCTATAAAGGCTACAACTACACCCATATTGAACATCCAATGGTTTGGTACTGCAAAGATCTCTTCTACAAACCAAAAGTGCCACATCTCATTGACTCCAATTGTAAACATTGTTGCAAGGTAACCAAGAATGGTCATCTTCAATCCAGTGTTTATTGAGTTATTTGGACCTCTGAGAACAGGTATTTTTCTATCATATACTGCACACATACCCCAACCTATTGGAAGAGCTACAAAGTGAGAATATAGCCACCAATGTGCTGGTGTGAATGCACTATCTCTGATAGAAGTTTGATGCAGAGAACCATCAACGAAGTTATCCACTTCGACTGACGCTGCAATAGAACCCAAAGCAATGATCATAAGCCAGATTTTTTTCAGTCGTTGAATCTCGACTTCTTTTGGGATTAATGCGGGCATCTGTGCCATGTTTATACTAATTATTTTTTTGGAATATAAAGTAGGAGCTAAAAGAATTATAAATTTACTTCAATTTTTCATAAAATTATATACATAAATCCAATATTTTCTCATAGAATTTTATGAAAATTGTGATAAATTTATAATTCTAAAGCAGTATCTCAATGTTAATCATTGATGTTAATCAGTGAGATCTGAATTAGG
>JADNRU010000056.1 GCA_016276965.1 Nitrosopumilales archaeon
GGAGTAATTACAGGTAAACCAATTCCAATGGGAGGCTCATTAGCCAGAAACGTAGCAACAGGACTTGGAGCAGCATACTGTGTTCGAGAAGCAGCCAAAATAATTAAACTAAAACTAAAAGGCGCCAAAGTCGTACTTCAAGGATTTGGAAATGCTGCTACATTTACAGGGGAATCTCTAGAGAAAATGGGTGGAATGGTAATAGCCGCCAGTGATTCAAAAGGTTCTATCGTTAACACAAATGGAATTAAAACAAGCAAACTTATCGAATACAAACAAAAGAAAGGTTCTGTAGTAGGTTTTCCAGGAAGCAAGAAAATTTCAACTGAACAACTACTGACTACAAAATGTGATGTTCTCGTACCTGCAGCACTTGAAAATCAGATAAATTCAAAGATTGCACACAACCTAAAGTGTAAAATAATTGCTGAAGCTGCAAACGGTCCAACATTGCCTGAGGCAGATCCTATTATTTACAAGAAGAAAATAATGGTAATTCCTGATATTTTGGCAAATTCAGGCGGAGTTTGTATATCTTATCTTGAATGGGTACAAAACAATATGGGATATTATTGGACATTTAATGAAGTAGCAAAAAAGATGGAAGACCATATCACTCGAAGTTTCAGAGATATCTATGCACTTTCAAAGAAACACAAGGTTGACATGCGTCGAGCTGCAATGGTTTTGGGCGTAAGCCGAGTTGTAGAAGCATTTAATCTCAAAGGCCTCTGGCCTTAAATTTTCTTTTTTAAATTAACGATTCGTAACAACCAAGTTGTTCAATAAATCTTATTTTTCCTTTAGTAATTGATACTAATTTTCTCTTAAAGGAAAGATCAATTCTTGTTCTGTGTTGTAATTTTTCTATAATTTTTCCTGTAAGGTATCTACCTTTTCTATCACGGTCAAATAGAATAATCAAATTATCATACCTGGCTACTGAATCAACAAATTTGTTAATGCCTCCAAATTTATGAAATTCTAATACTTTTCCTGAAAACCCTAGATTTTTTAATGCTGCAGAATCATGTTTCCCTTCTACTATAACTACACTGTTAATACTTGAGTTTAGTAATAAAATAAAATTTCTGATATCATGAATCTCTTGTTCTGATATCTGCACATTAAATTATAATAATTTGAGGTATTAAGAAGTTACCAAAAACGGCATTCTACTTTTGACCAAAGTTTAATATACAGATAATGGGTTTTCACTCTCTATTCATGAGTCGCACAGTCGAAGTTTTTGAAGACACTATTAAGACTGACCATAAAGTAATCACAGAAGAAGACTCTAAAACAATTTTAAAAAGATATGGAATTTCTGTTCCTCCTTTTGCTCTTGTTAATTCTGTTGAAGAAGCTGCTAAAGCAGCAAAAAGAATTGGTTTCCCACTTGTAATGAAAGTAGTTTCACCACAAATTCTTCACAAAACAGAAGTTGGTGGAGTCAAAGTGGGAATTGACAACGTTCCAGATGTGAAAAAAACATTTAACGACATGTACGGTAGACTTTCTAAAAAGAAAGGCGTCCATGTAAAAGGAATTTTACTTGAAAAGATGGTTCCAAAGGGTGTTGAACTAATCGTAGGTATTCAAAACGATTCTCAATTTGGTCCTATCATTATGGTAGGACTGGGAGGTATAATGACTGAAGTCATGAAAGATGTTGCATTTAGAATGCTTCCAATTACAACTTCTGATGCAAAATCTATGATTCATGAACTCAAAGGTTCAAAACTTCTCAAAGGATTCAGAGGAAGTGCACCAATTGATCTCAATATGGTTGCAAAAATGTTGGTACAAATTGGAAAATTAGGCACTGAAAATGCTGATTTCATTAACAGCATAGACTTTAACCCAGTAATTGTTTATCCAAAATCACATTATGTAGTTGATGCAAAAATTATTCTCAACAAAGAATTAAAGAAAAATTCCATTTCTAAAGCAAAACCAAACAAGGAATCTATGGAGAAATTTTTCACTCCAAAGTCTGTTGCACTAGTAGGAGCATCTGCAACTCCTGGAAAGATTGGTAATTCTGTATTAGATGCACTTGGAAAACAAGATTACAAAGGTAAAGTGTATCCAATTAATCCTAA
>JADNRU010000057.1 GCA_016276965.1 Nitrosopumilales archaeon
CCTTGTTCTTGTGAAATCTTGTCTTTAAGATCTTGTGTGACTAATTTTTCAGTTGTGTAGATGTAACTTTCAGCTTCATTTTTAAGATCAATTTTTTCTTTTCTCTTTTTATCTTGGTCAGCAAACTTTTCAGCATCTTGTTTTAATTTCTCAATTTCATCTTTTGATAATTTTGAACTAGCCTCAATTGTAATCTTTGCATCTTTTTTAGTACCTAGATCTGTGGCAGTAACATTAAGAATTCCATTAGCATCAATATCAAATTTTACGTCGATTTGTGGAATTCCTCGTGGGGCAGGGGGTAAATCGGTTAGATTAAAACTTCCAAGTGACACATTATCTGCGGCCATTGGTCTTTCTCCTTGAACAACATGTATAGTTACAGCAGTTTGACTATCAGCAGCTGTTGTGAAAACTTTATTTTTAGATGTAGGAATTGTAGTGTTCCTTTCAATTAAGAGTTCTCTGACACCACCAAGAGTTTCAATTCCTAGAGTTAATGGAGTTACGTCAAGTAGAACGATGTCGCTAGTTACATCACCTGCAATGATTCCTGCTTGAATTGCAGCACCTGCTGCAACAGCTTCCATAGGATCAACTCCTGATTCAGCCTCTTTACCAATTAGTGAACTGATGAATTTTCTAACAAGTGGCATTCTAGTGGGACCACCAATAAGTACAATTTTTGATATATCAGATGTGGGTATTTTTGCATCTTCTAAAGCTTTTTCAACAGAAGGCTTACACTTTTCTACAATTGGATTAATTAGTTCTTCAAGTTTTGCTCTAGTTAGTTTTATTTCAAGATTTTTGGTACCTGATGATTGATCATGATAAATAAATGGTAAATTAATGTCAGTCTCCATTACAGTTGAGAGTTCAATCTTTGCCTTTTCTGAAGCTTCTCTAATTCTAGTCATTGCTGTTTTATCAGTGCTAAGATCAATGCCAGTATTTTTTCTAAAATCGTCAATTACAAAATCAAGAATTACTTTATCCATGTCTGTTCCTCCAAGTTGAGTATCACCAGATGTACTCATAACTTCAAAAACCCCACCTCCCATTTCCATTATGGTTACATCAAGTGTGCCCCCACCAAAATCAAAGACTAGGATTTTCATATCCTCTTTTGATTTATCTAATCCAAAAGCCAAAGAGGCAGCAGTAGGTTCATTGATAATCCTAACAACATCTAAACCAGCAATTATTCCAGCATCCTTTGTAGCTTGACGTTGATTATCATCAAAATAAGCTGGCACAGTAATTACTGCTTTTTCAACTTTTTCTCCTAGAAATGATTCAGCATCTTTTTTTATTTTTTGTAAGATAAATGCAGAAATTTGCTGAGGTTTGTATTCCTTTCCTTGAATTTTAAAGATATGATTAGTACCCATTTTTCTTTTTGCTGCAACGATAGTATTTTCAGGATTCGTTACAGCTTGTCGTCTAGCTGGTTCCCCTACAAGAAGATCTCCTTCTTTAGAAAAAGCCACATAAGATGGAAACGCTTTTCCACCAATAGTAGTGCCCTCTGCAGCTGGAATTAGTGTTGGTTTACCACCCATCACAACTGCACCAGCAGAATTACTTGTTCCTAAATCAATCCCAATTATTTTAGCCATTTCATTCACCGTGTAAATTATTATCTAATTTTAATTTTTTCGATATTTCTACTATTGTTGGTCTAATTACTCTGTTTTGAGAGATATATCCCTTCCTGATTTCTTTTGTGATTGTACCTTCATCAAGTGAAGAGTCTTCTACAACTGAAACTGCTTCATGGAAGTTCGGATTAAAAATTTCTCCTAATGCATTAATTGGAGTAACTTTGTATTCTAATAGAAGAGAATTCATATTTTTCACAATAGATTCTAATCCTGAACCATCAATTTTCTCATCAGCAAGAACTTTTTTGGCCAAAAACAAATCATCATAAATTGCAAGAAGTTTTAGAAGTAACTTGTCAATTTTTAAATTTATTCCATTTTCTATATCTGATTGAGTTTTACGTTGCAAGTTTTGAAAATCAGCCAAAGAATGTTTTAATTTCTCTTCATATTCTGTAAG
>JADNRU010000058.1 GCA_016276965.1 Nitrosopumilales archaeon
CCTCATAAAGCCAGCACTTGACATAACCTGAATCAGTTTTAAAATTAGGAGGATCTTTTTTGCATTTTTCCATAGCCTTTGGACATCTATCAATAAATCTACATTCATTGTTTGGTTCTAGTAAACTAGGAGGAATTCCTTTGATGTATGTTGGTTTACTACCATGGAGCGTAGGAATTGACGCCAAAAGACCTTGAGTGTAAGGATGCTTTGGGTTTTTGAAAATATCGTATGAGCTTCCATATTCAACCATTTGACCTCCATACATAATTCCAAGTTTATCAGCAATTTCTGAAAGTATTGCCAGATCATGTGTGATTAAAAGGATTGACATTCCATCTTTTTTTAACTTCTTCAAAAGATTTACAATTTGGGCCTGAATCAATACATCAAGTGCTGTTGTTGGCTCATCAGCTATCACAAAAGTTGGTTTTAAGAGAAGAGCCATTGCAATTATTATCCTTTGTTTCATACCACCACTGAGTTCGTGCGGATATTTTTTCAAAACATCTTCAGTAAGACTTACAGAGTTAATTGCATCGGCTATAACATTCTCAAAATCTCCTTCGAATTTGTGCTGTTTTAAAACCTCGACAAACTGTTTTTTAATGGTAAAAACAGGATCAAGTGAATTCATCGCTCCTTGAAATACCATCGCAATTTTTTTCCATCGAAATCTCTTATCGAATTCTTGCTCTGATAAATCGAGAATTGATTCACCGTCAAGATTAATTTTACCAGAAATTATCTTTCCACCCAACAACATCCTAATAATTGAAAGCCCCAAGGTACTTTTACCACAAGCACTTTCGCCAGCAATTCCAATTGATTCTCCATTATTTAATGAAAAACTAATATCATCAAGTGCATGAACATCGCCTTTTGAGGTTTGATATCTAGCAGATAAATTTTCGACGTTAATTGTTGCCATATAATTTGGTAGATACTTACGTCATGATAAGATTTTATGTGTTATTAGTTTCACAAAACTGGATATGGGATTTGGTAGAACCCACAACATTGAAGATGTTACTTCTGGCATAAAGGGCCAAAAAGTAACGCTATGTGGCTGGGTTGAGGACTTTCGTGAGCTTGGAAAAATGACCTTTCTTACTATACGAGATGTGACTGGAATTTCCCAAATCATTGTAAAAGGGGAGCAAAATGAGAAAATTCATAGTCTAAACAGGCAAAGTGTTGTAAGAATTTCTGGCACAGTACAAGATACCCAAGCGAAAGACTTTGAGTATGAGGTTTTAGCTGAATCCATAGAAATTTTAGGAAAAGCTATTCATCCACTTCCAATTGACCCTATTGGGAGACTTGAAAGCAACATAGACAATAGACTTAATGCAAGAGCACTTGATTTGCGAAACAAGAAAACTGCTGCAATTTTCAAGCTTCGTGCATATGTTCTAGAATCGTTTCGCCATTCATTGATTGAAAAAAAATTCATTGAAATAACCACTCCAAAAATTATTGGTAGTGCAACTGAAGGTGGCGCAAATCTATTTTCATTAGAATATTTTGGCAAGACTGCGTATCTTGCACAGAGCCCCCAGCTATACAAGGAACAGATGACTATTGGATTGGAACGAGTATTTGAGATTGCGTCGTTTTATAGAGCAGAAAAGTCACATACTGGCAGGCATCTTTCTGAATTTACTAGTGTAGACATTGAAGCTGCGTTTATGAATCATTCTGACGTTATGGAGGTTTTAGAGTCATTAGTTTTAGATGTGTATAAGCATACTTCTGAAAATTGTACAGCTGAACAAGCTGCAATTGGTTGTGAGATTAAAGTTCCTGATTCGCCATTTCCAAGATTGAGCTATTCTGTTCTGGTTGAAGAGCTAAACAAAGCTGGGGAAAAACTAAAGTTTGGTG
>JADNRU010000059.1 GCA_016276965.1 Nitrosopumilales archaeon
GTAATTGCAAATTTGTTTAAGGCTTCTGGAGCCTCAAAAATTATCGTAGTTGATATTCATAGTAAAATTGCTTTGAATCAATTCAAAATTTCATCAAAAAATGTCTCTGCAGTTCCTAATTTAGTAAATTATTTTAAAAAATTACGACTAAAGGAACCACTTGTGGTGTCTCCTGATTTGGGTGGAGCTTCTCGTGCAAAGGAGTTTGCTAAACATTTTGGAACTAAATACATTGCTTTAAAAAAACAAAGAGATAAAAAAACTGGTATAGTTTTGATAAAATCATCTGATCTAAAAGAGGTTAAAGGACGAGATCTTGTTCTGGTGGATGACATGATAAGTACAGGTGGTAGTATTATCAAAGCCGCACAGTTTTTGAAAAAACAAAAATGCAAACGAGTTTTTGTTGCATGCACTCATGCTTTGTTAATGAATAATGCTGAAAAGAAAATAAGAAAAGCTGGGGTATCACAAATAATTAGTGCAAATACCATTCCAGGTAATACTGCATTAGTAGATGTTTCTGGAATAATTGCAAAAGCAATTGTATGAGGATGTTTTAAAAAGATTATGAAACTGGTATTTCTAGGGACGTCTGCTTCTCAACCAACTCCAGAACGTGCATTAACATGCATTTGCTTAGAAAAAGAAGGAGAAATTCTAATGTTTGATGCAGGTGAAGGTTCACAAATTTCTTATCTAAAATCAGGTCTAGGATGGAATAAAAAAATGAAAATCATAGTAACACATCTTCATGGTGATCATTGTATTGGTATTCTTGGATTACTTCAAACAATGACATTACAAAAAAGAACAGAACCTATGGAAATTTATGGTCCAGATGGAATTGAAGAGTTTATTGCTGCAAACATTAAGGTATTAAATTTTGGATTATCATTTCCAGTAATGATTACTGCTGTAAAAGAAGGAGTTATCGTAAACGAGAAAACTTTTACTATAAACGCTTGTGAAGCTGATCACTCTGTCAAGTCTTTTTCTTATCTATTTCAAGAAAAAGATAAACCTGGTAGATTTTTTCCTGACAAAGCAAAAGAACTTGGAGTGCCTGAAGGTGAGTTATGGCATAAACTTCAAACAGGACAAGACATTCAGGTTGGGGACAAAACTGTAAGATCATCTGATGTGTTAGGTGAAAAAAGACCAGGTAAAAAAATTGGAATTTCAGGAGATACCAGACCGACAAAAAAACTTGAAGAATTCTTCAAAAATTGTGATTATCTAAGTTTTGACTCTACTTTTTTACATGAATTACAGTACAAAGCGCTAGAAACCCATCATTCTACCGCAAAAGAAGCTGCAGAACTTGCAAAAAATGCAAATGTTTCTAATCTAATTTTAACTCATTTTTCTGCACGATACAATGATGAATCGGTTCTATTAGAAGAAGCAAAAAAGATTCATAGTAATGTGACTGCTGCAAAAGATCTTTTAGAAATTGAAATAAAATAAGAACTAAATTGTTTGAATTAATAGCTAATCAATTAAAAAATGCAAAAAAAATTGTTTTTGTAACTGGTGCAGGAATTTCACAAGAAAGTGGTATTCCAACTTTTCGTGGAACAGATGGATTATGGAGAAAATATGATCCTATGCAGCTTGCAACGATTGATGCATTTTATGATGATCCAAAACTAGTGTGGGAATGGTATGAAGATAGAAGAAAAAATATCCTTAATGCAAAACCAAATCCAGGTCATTTTGCAATAGCTGAGTTTGAAAAATACAAAGAAGTAATCGTTCTTACACAGAATATTGATGGTTTACATCAAAGAGCAGGAAGTACCAATGTTCTAGAACTTCATGGTAGTATTATCAGAATAAAATGTACTAAGTGTAATTTCAATGA
>JADNRU010000060.1 GCA_016276965.1 Nitrosopumilales archaeon
CACTTTCTTTTTATTTGATATAATTACAAAAAAACAAGTTGTTTATTATTAATTGTAAAAATTATGATGAGGTTTCAGGCGAAAAAATTACTAAATTAGTAAAAACTGCAAACAAGATTTCAAAAAAATATGGAGTTAAAATAGCAGTGGCGCCTCCACAGCATCTTTTGTCTAAAGTAACCTCTTTTTCAATACCTATTTTGGCTCAACATGTTGATGATGCCAAGGTGGGTAGCACTACAGGTTTTATTGTTCCTGAGCTATTAAAAAAATCAAAAGTCAGAGGATCCTTAATCAATCATAGCGAGCATAGAATTTCTAGCAAGGAAATTCAACAGTTAGTTATGCGACTAAGAAAGCTAAGAATGATATCAGTGGTTTGTGTCAAAAATGTATCTGAAGCACTAAAGTATGCAAAACTAAATCCAGATTATATTGCAATTGAACCACCTGAGCTTATTGGTTCTGGAAAAGCCGTATCTAAAGAAAAACCAGAATTAATTACTAGAGCAGCAACTGCGGTAAAGAGTGCAAAAAATCAAACTAAACTTTTGTGTGGAGCTGGCATTGTATCTGGGGAAGATGTAAAACAATCAATGATCCTTGGCTCCAAAGGAATACTTGTGGCCAGTGGCATCATCAAAGCAAAAAACTGGAAGAAAATTATTGAAGAATTTGCAAAGGCAATGATTTAAAATCCCGTATTTTTTCATTGAAAACCTAGGAAAATAAAATTGAAATCAGTGTATTTTTTCAACGAGGGAGATGGGAATAATCGAAAGCTCTTAGGTGGAAAGGGGGCA
Source organism: Nitrosopumilales archaeon (assembly GCA_016276965.1). Taxonomy (GTDB): domain Archaea; phylum Thermoproteota; class Nitrososphaeria; order Nitrososphaerales; family Nitrosopumilaceae; genus CSP1-1. The sequence goes on from JADNRU010000060.1 coordinate 804, forward strand.
GGTCTTTGTGAAATGACTAGATTAAAGCTTCCAGTACCACCAGGATTTGTAATTACAACTGAAGTTTGTAAAAATTATTATAAAAATAATAAAAAACTTCCAAAAAATCTATTGCCAGAAGTTAAACGAAACATTACAAAAATTGAAAAAAAGACAGGAAAAAAATGGAATTCAAAAGAGAATCCTTTACTTGTCTCTGTTCGTTCAGGAGCTGCAATATCTATGCCTGGAATGATGGATACAATTCTAAATCTTGGATTAAATGATGAAACAGTATTAGGATTAGCCAAAAAAAGTAACAATCCTAGATTTGCGTGGGATTCCTATAGGAGATTTATTCAGTTATTTGGCAAAGTGGTTTTTGGAGTAGATGATAAAAAATTTGATGAGGTTTTAGAGCGTGCTAAAAAAAATCAAGCCGTTCAAGCTGATAGTGCACTAAATGAAAAATCTTTAAAACAAGTTGTAGACGAATACAAAAAAATTTGTGAAAAACATTCCGGAATACCATTTCCCTCAGACGCATTTGAACAGTTAGAACTTGCAATAAAAGCAGTGTTTAGTAGTTGGATGGGAGAGCGCGCAATCATTTATAGAAATAAAAATAATATTACAAAAAATATCGCAGATGGTACAGCAGTAAATGTAGTTACAATGGTATTTGGAAATATGGGGAATGATTGTGCAACAGGAGTTGTTTTTACAAGAAATCCAGCTGATGGCACAAAACAAATCTTTGGGGAATATCTCATCAATGCACAAGGAGAAGATGTTGTAGCTGGAGTAAGAACTGGAAAACCAGTTGAACTGCTTAAAACGGAATTACCAGATACCTACAGTCAACTAGTCAATACATGTAAAAATCTTGAAAAACATTACAAAGAGCCACAAGACATAGAGTTTACCGTAGAGCAAGGAAAATTCTATCTATTACAAACTCGCTCGGCAAAAATGAATGCTGCTGGAATGATTAAAACATCAGTGGATATGACTAAAGAAAAACTCATAACACAACAAAGAGCTTTGCTT
>JADNRU010000061.1 GCA_016276965.1 Nitrosopumilales archaeon
TCTGCTTTGTCTTCAAATAATTCTAACATTCCTTGAATATCGCAGAATCTAGTCATTGGGACTAGTTTCTTTGTGTCCTCATCTTCGAAGACATAGGTACCAGCTCCACATGCAAAGTGAATTGATAATTCATATTTTGGTTTACTTGAGAAAGCTTCAATTACATTTGTAAGTGGCATACAGCTTGGAACTGGGTACCAATCATCAATCGTCACCTGACCATTCGTTTGCTCTTCAATTCTTTGAATGCAATCAGGAACGGTAATTCTATATTTCTCACGTTCTTGTTTACCCATTCTTCCAGTCAGTGAGACTGGTTGGAAGTTTACAGCATGAACAACATCCAAGTTCTTTTGAGCATATCTAATAATTCCTCCTAATTCATGATCATTAATTGATTTGATAACTGTTGGAACAAATACAACAGAAGAACCGGTTTTTCTACAACTATCTAGCGCATATGGTATTTCCCAATGGTTCTTTGGATTGGTTCTTGGAGTAACTCCATCAAAACTAAGATAAAGATTGTTACAACCTGCTAGTCTAACTTCTCGTGCGGCTTCTGGATCTAAAGCATGTCTAATTCCGTTTGTGTTCATCTGAATATGATCTACGCCTTCTTCTTTCATTATCTTGATAAGTTCACAGATATCTTCTCGTAGCATTGGTTCACCACCAGTAATTTGCATAGAGTTTCCTGGAATTGGTCTTTCTGCTCTAAGTGTTTTCATCATTGCTCGGACTTGGGTATGATCAGGCTCGTACATATATGCGCCTTCAAGGCCTTTCTTCACATAGAAGAAACAATACCAACATGTAAGGTCACATCTGTTAGTTACAATCATGTTAGCTAGACCACTATGAGAGAGATGATTTGAGCATAATCCACAGTTGTTTGGACAAGAACACTTGTCTGTCATAATGACGTTAGGTGCATGAGCTCCTTTTCCGTCAACCCAGTAAGTACTGAATTTTTTATACAAATCATATGAACCAAAGTAAAGTTCTTCACATTCACCGTGAGTGGGACAAGTCTTTGTCATGAAGACTTTAGTATCTCTCTCAAATACTTCAGCGTCTAGAATCATATTACAATCTGGGCAAATACTTTGAGTGAATCTAATGGTAGATTTTTTGCCCAGCTGTTTTATAGATTGATTAGCAATCTGAATTAGTGCCATTCCTATCAAATGGCACTTTTCTGGAATGGTATTTAACGACTTTCATACTTCCCCCCGTTGGATAAAGGAGAGTTATTCATAGGGGATTTAAATACCAAAAAAATACGTTTAGATCGCATGAGTATCTCAGACAAAACACGAAAGTCACTTGATAAGATTGGGCTAACCAGTTATGAAATCAGAACTTTTTCTTCATTACTAAAGGCAGGAGAGCTAACTGCTTCAGATTTAAGTCAGAAATCTGGTGTACCCTACTCGAAAATTTATGAGGTATTAGGAACTTTAGAAGAAAAGGGTTGGGTGGGTTCTGATGATTCTCGGCCTACAAAGTATATAGCAAAATCACCTGCAACTGCTTTAGAAACCACAAAACAAAGACTAGATTCTGAATTTAAGGAAAATCAAAATGTAGTTTTGAATGAATTAATTCCACTTTACGAAAAAAGCGGTACCAGTGAAAGACCAGACATTTGGGTATTATCTGGTAATGTTAACATTATTTCAAAGATATTAGAAATGATAGATTCTTGCAAAAACGAGGTAATGATTGCGGTACCAAGAGCTAGTGAAGATCTGGTCAAACAAGCATTACCAAAGCTTAGATTACTTCATGATAAAGGAGTTGAAATTACTAT
>JADNRU010000062.1 GCA_016276965.1 Nitrosopumilales archaeon
TTGATGATTATCTTAGTGGCTGGAATGTTTGTGGGTAGTATTCCAGCATATGCAGGCTCTGCTGCTAGTAGTGCAATAATGCAATATGAAGAAGGCATGATTTCAGAAGCAGAACTTGAACAAAGACTACGAGACGTGGGATACGGCGAGGCAGACATTAGACAAGTTAAAGCAGTTACTGGCGGACTAGAACATCAACAAGAAGACTACATTCCTGTACTTCAACCAATTACTGAAAATACAGACACAGACACAGAAAAAACTAGTAAGGTTAGTGCTGATGAAGCAGATAATATTATGTTAATTTTGGGAATAGGTGGCGCTATAACAGTTGGCGCAATTGCTATTGTATTCTCAAAAAGAGCAATGACTAGTTAAAACGTCCCTGTAATTATTGTAATAAACCTGTAAAACATATCTATTATGATTAAAAATCGTAATTTCGTGATACCTCATTTGAGGTATCATCTACTAACCAATTGTATCAAACGTCTTCAAGCTTTTCCAAAGATACCAAGTAGCAACCGTTCTGTATGGACGCCATCTCTCACCTAATTTCTCAATTTCAGCTGCATTTGGAAGCTCATCAGCTGAATTGTAAAGCTGTATTCCTTTTCTTAATCCTAAATCACCAACTGGCAACACGTCCATTCTACCAAGCGAAAATATCAAAAACATCTCCGCTGTCCAACGACCAATCCCCTTAATCTGAGTAAGCTGCTCAACTACTTCCTCATCAGAAAGCTTTGAAATAGACCGCATTTTCAGTTTTTTAGCTTCAATAGCTTTTGAAAGCTCCTTGATGTACTCTATTTTCATTCTAGAAAGACCAGTTTTTCGAAGCTTGGAATCTAATGTATTAATGACGTCAATTGGTTTTGGAAACGATTTTCCATACAAACTACGAAATCTGTTTGAGATCGCTTTTGCAGCTGATCCTGCAAGCTGTTGTGTGATTATGGCTTCAACCAACGATTCGTAGTAATTTCTTGATGTCCTGATTTGATATTCTCCAACTAATTTCATTATTTTCGCAAGCTTTGGATCCTTTTTCAAAACTTTATGAGCTGTACTATACGACATTTTACAACCTCAATATCTTCAAAACATCATCGAAGCTTTGTCGTGTTTGTTCGTTTTTGTAGGCTCGTAACGCCTTAATCATCTGAGGTTTTGGTGGAATTTTGTAGATTTTTTTAACCATCTTTGAAATGCCTGAACCAATGAAGATGGCTTGACAAGTAGCCGTTACATTTGAAACGCGTCGGTTTGTACTAGAGCTTTCAAAATCAATCAGTGTAGCTTTTTTACCAACAATCACGTGTTTTGTAATACTGCTAAGCTCTCCATGATCTAATCCTAGCTGATCAAGATTGTAGCAATCCTCAAGAACTTTTTTTACAGTTTTTTTCAGCTTTGTAGAAGCCCCCTTCCCCTTCAATTGCTTTATCCAATCAAAAATTTTTTCGCCATCCAAATATTCCATTACCAAAAAGTTTTTGCTACTTTTGATTACTTTGGGGCCAGCTTTGGCTTTGTTTGCAAGCTCTAGCAGTTTAGCCTCATTTATCATTCCATCTCTTTGAGAATCTGTTCTACGAATTTTTACTGCCACCTTTTTTTGATTTTGTTTTGCCAAAACAACGATTCCAACGTATCCTTTT
>JADNRU010000063.1 GCA_016276965.1 Nitrosopumilales archaeon
ACCCCACTTGCACAAAAAGATGTAGAACAACTTAGAAAAGTTGTCGAGGAACTTTATTCAATTGCAAAAAATTCTGGCGCTGATATAGCAAGATTAGGTGAAGAAAGAATTATTGTTACACCCTCTCATGTAAAAATCTGGAAACCTGATTACGATTTAAAATAGCTTTATAGCTTCTTGTATTTGTGGATAATGAGAAGGAATTCTAAACATTCTTCCAATTGACATTGAAAGATTTGCTGACTTTCTTCTCTCACCATGATTAACAAGTACTCGTCTAAGCTTTGGTCTCAGTTTATGTACAAATGAAATTAATTGGTTATAATCACTGTGACCACTAAATCCATCTAGTTTTTCAACACCACAGTTAATACTAACAACATCAATTTTTCCTTCCTTTCCTAATAATGAAACTTGTCTTGAACCATCAAGAATGCGTCTTCCAAGTGTACCGTTTACCTGATAAGATACAAATAATATCTTGTTATTTTTATGAGGAGCGATATTTTTGAAATATTCAAGAACAGGACCTCCTTCTAACATTCCAGATGTGGCCATTATAATACAAGGTGATCCCTCTCGAAGTGGTTCTTCTCTTGCATCATGATGTTCAACATTAGTAAAATATTCTGAATCAAATGGGTTATCATCGGTTTCTAAAATTTTCTTACGAAGTTCTCTAGCTAGATATTCTGGATAGGCTTCATGTATAGAAGATGCTTCAGAAATCATTCCTTCCGTAAACACAGGTGCTTCCACCATCTCACCCGACTTCATATAATGATCTATTACCAGCATAATTTCTTGTGCTCGGCCTACTGCAGGAATAGGAATTAGGATTTTGCCTCCATCTGCAAGAGTATTATTTATTGCATTTATGAATGCGGATTCAACTTCTTGTCTTGAGGGTTGAATGTCTTCTTTTGCACCATAAGTACTTTCAATTAATAGTGTCTCTACTCTGGGAAAATTCCAGTTTGCCGCTTCAAAGAGAGTGCTTTTTCCAAACTTAATGTCACCAGAATACACAAAATTATGATCGCCTGCACCTATGTGGAAATGACAAAGAGAGGAGCCAAGAATATGACCGGCATTTGCAAAAACAAGTTTGATGTCAGGAGAAATGTCGGTCACAGTTCCATATGTAAGTGTTATTGCTTGTTGCATTATTTGTTTAACATCTCTTTCAGAGTATATTGGTGTCCTCCCTTGAGCTGATGCAACTTTGATTGCGTCAAGCTGAATCAAGTTCATCATTGGAAGAGTTGGTTCAGTACAATAGATAGGACCTTTGTAACCATACTTACACAAAACTGGCAGAAATCCAGTATGATCAAGATGTGCATGACCTATAACAACAGCATCTAGATCATCAAGAGTAAAGTTAGCCCAATCAAGTCTTGGAAATGCTTCAGATGGAGTCTTAGCTCCTGGATTGATTCCACAATCAATCAAGACTTTGCTTTCTGCAGTTGTTAAAAGCATACATGATCGACCAACCTGTCCAAATCCACCTAGTGTGAATAAGGAAACTTCAGATTTTTGGGCCAATCTAGGCCTAAAAATTTCATCCCCAATTTGTCTCAGTTGTTTACTCCTATCAGCTGATG
>JADNRU010000064.1 GCA_016276965.1 Nitrosopumilales archaeon
ACTTTAGCTTTTGGAGCTTTGTCAATTTTTGCACTTGAAACAAGATTTTGATGTTGACGAATCCTTTCTGCAATTAATCGATACAAAGTTCTGAACTGATCTTTTGTTTTATCAGTCAAAAAGTCAGCTTCATTTAAAGTGATTTTTTCACAAATGTATCTTGTAATTTCTTCATTATCAAATTTTCCCCAATCATCTCCTTTATGTTCATGCCAGATTGCATTTAGATTGTCGATAATTCCTTTTTTGCCTCGTGATAAAACATCTTCTTTAGTCAAATTACTAAATCCTTCTCTTCTTAACATTATTTCATATGTCTGATTAACTGAATACAAGTAATCATCTATTGCTAAATAATCTTCAATTGATTGAATTGGTTTTCCTCCTAATTCAAAAAATATAGTTTGAACTGGAGAAAAATCATTAGCAGTCAACTGTGTGGAGATTTTTTTTGACTCTTCACTATTGTCAAGTAAGATGAATGTTTTGTAACCATGATCTCTATAAAATATTGCTAGTGGTAATACTGAATTTTTATTATAAGCTGCTACAATGTTAAGAGGATTCATCGAGATATTAGGATCTTCTAAAAATTTATCAAATGCATTAAGATACATTGTGTCAGACATTGTTTCTACAATTATTACGGGTCTTGAATTAGTGCCGATTTCTCTATCTACAATGGATTCAACTAGACCTCGTGATAACCCATACAAAATTGGTGTGAGAGTATCATCACTTGCATTCCAATAATCATAGTATATTTTGCTTAGATGTTTTCTCTTATCAAGCTCAACTACTAACAAATTTCCTGGTGTATAATCAAAAATCATGAAAGGAGAGTGTGTAGCATATAGGACCTGGTTAGAACCTGCAAGATTTTTCAAAAGATCAGAGATTCCACGCTGTTGAATTGGGTGTAAGTTTCGAGCAGGTTCATCAAGAAGTAAAATTGCCTCTTTAAGCTCTGATCTTTGAGTCTCTGCAGCAAAATTCACAATAAAAGAAAAAGTCCATTTGAAACCCTCTGCTCTTCTGTTTAGTAAACCTGTGTTAGTGACTGTTCCATCCTTATGAATATCAGAAATTACAACACTCATTATATTTCCAGGATTATATCGTAAATCTACATGGATGGGATCTCCTTTCCAGGCAGGATTTAGTCTTGCAGTTAATCTGTTGCTTGCAGCATTGAGATATTTAATTAATTTTGAAGGACTATTATAATATTCTTCTATACCTTCAATGTCTAATTCTGCTAAATAAAATAGGTTCTTGACGGTTTCTGCTTTATCAAATTCTTCAACATACTCAATTCCTTCTGTTCGTTGACCTCTGTACTCTTTAATGTATTCATTTAGATTTATGTTTCCATAGATTTTCTTATAATCGGAAAAATAAACAAAACGAGGGTGTAAATAATCTGCAATAAAATTTTCTAAAGCAGTTAATTCTGAAGTTCCTATGAGAAGTTTATCAAAAGCATTTTCCGTGTTTTCAGAAATCTTTTCCCATTCAGAGATAATTTGTGGTTCATCAGCTGCTAATACATGAATACTATTACTGAACTCTTTAATATGTGAGTCAAAAATTTCTTTATT
>JADNRU010000065.1 GCA_016276965.1 Nitrosopumilales archaeon
CTTAGAACTTCAGCAAGTCCTTTAGGAAGTTTGTCAGACGCAGTTATTGTTGGTGATGCTTCCCATTCCCACCAACCGTTGTCATGTTCTGCAATACCAAAAATTGTTTCTGCCGCTAACTGTTCAGGTTCTGACGAATCATCAAAATAACCCAATTTGGAAAACTCTTCATTGCCCCAATGTGCTGCCATGTACCCAGAAACTGCTGCATGATCAGGTTGAGTAACTAATCGTATAGTTCCATTATATCGAGTCTTAAGCAATCTGTTAACCTAAACTCATCAATTTTTTTTGGTTATATCTAAATATCCAAATTATCACCAAATTGTTTTCAAAATGATTTAGTGAAATAGGAACCTAGTCGCCCATCCATTGTTCTAGTGTTTGACTTTTCTTTTCTAGTGCTTTTTTTAATCTATTAAGAGACATATTGACCCTATCTAGTGAAAAGCTTCTTTCTTCAACTAAATATTTGGTAATACCTTCATAATCTACCTCTTCAAATTTTATTTCGGCAACATCGGCTACTTCAGGCTCTAAGAAGATTTTTCGAATTTGTTCATATTCAATTTGCGTTAGCTGTTCTTGAATTTGTGGTATGTCTTCTAATCTAGAATGTTCACGAATCATCTTTAGAGCAGTTTTTGGACCAATTCTTTCAAAACCATCTGGATTAAAGTCAGTCCCAATTAGAATTCCTACATCTACAATTTGTTCTCTAGTTAACTTTAGTTCAGAAAGAGTTTTTTGCGCATTAATAATTTCTGGAACTATTTCGATGTAGGTATTTCTGTTTGGTAGTTTTCGTCTTCCGCTATTTGAAAAATTTCTGATGAGTCTTTTTGCTCCAAAAAGTATAGAGTCAAAATCTTGGCTTGCTGCAGCATATGCTTGACCAGTTATAGTTAGGTTTGAAGCCGTTGATTCGCCTTCTGAGGGAGCTTGAATGTGGGGAATTCCAAATAAATCCAAAATTTTTTTGGAATCCGTTACCATAGTATCTCTCATTGAGGTAGTTTGTTGGGCATACTTTCTAGCTTCTTCTAAATTGCCTGCAGCTAAAGCTTTTTCATATTTGACTGTAGCATCTCTTTTGATTTGTTTTCTATGTTCTATTTCAGCTGATTTTAAGGACGGAGGTTTTCCATCAAAAACATAAACTGGTTTTATTCCCAAAGATAGAAAGTTAATGTTTCGATAAAATAGACCGCTGAGATGACTTGTTACTCGACCTTCTGAATCAGCTAAATGCATTCCCTCAGGACCTCTGATTATTGCCAAGAACTGATAGATTGCATTATACGCATCAATTGCAATTACTTTTGATGTAAATGCCTGAAGTGTTGTTTTTTCACGGACTGTAAGTGTTTTTAAATCTAAACCCAATGCACAAGATATCAGCATCTAGGTTTTTTGTCTTTACTATTGAGAATTTCTAACTTTATCACTAATCTTCTGTTGTTTGTTTTTTACAACAAACTTTTTCTTAATAATTAGTAATAGGTATAATATCTAGGTGAGGACCAATCCACATCTTAG
>JADNRU010000066.1 GCA_016276965.1 Nitrosopumilales archaeon
AGCTGTTACATCTACTGATGCAATGTCAGTTGCATATGCACAACAGGTAACTGATGGCATGGATGGATATGTCATAGGCACCAGTGGAATTTACACCGGAAACCCAAACGAATGTTGGTTTGATGATGGCGAAGGTAACATGATGCCCTGTAGAATTGATACAGGTGACACAGCATGGATCCTGACCGCATCATCACTTGTGCTATTCATGACTCCTGGAGTTGCATTCTTCTATGGTGGATTGTCCAGATCAAAGAATGCAGTAAGTACAATTGGAATGGTCTTTATCATAATTGGACTAATATCATGGCAATGGATCGCATGGGGTTACACTCTTTCATTTGGACCCAATGATAATGATACTACTAACATGTTCATGGGCGCTTTAGATTACGTTGGTTTTAACCAGGTCTCTCATTATGCTCCTCTTGGTGAGCCAGGTCCTTGTACTGATACTTGGTCTGCTGCATATCAAATGCAGGTATTCCATGAAGATGAGATATGTAGTCAAGGCTGGCCGGGAACTGTTCCACATCAAATGTTTGCAATGTTCCAGGCAACTTTCGCAATTATCACCCCAGCACTAATTGTTGGTGGATTAATTGACAGAATGAAGTTCAGCGCTCTTATAATTTTTATCCTACTCTGGGCAACGTTCGTTTATGATCCAGTTGCCCACTGGGTATGGGGTGGCGGATTCATTGGAAACCTGGACCTTGATCCAAACTTGTCACCAAGCTATGGTCTTGACTTTGCTGGTGGTACTGTGGTACACATTACTTCAGGATTCTCCGCACTAGCAGCAGCGTTAGTACTGGGGCGAAGACTAGGATATGGTAAGGTTCCAATGGAACCACACAATGTGCCAATGGTAGTACTTGGTGCATCCATACTTTGGTTTGGATGGTTCGGATTTAACGCAGGAAGTGAGGTAATGGTTGATGGGATAACAGTTAGTGCCTGGGTTGTTACAAACACTGCAACAGGTGTTGCATCTGTTACATGGTTACTCATGTCTTGGGCTCATACCGGAAAACCAAGCATCGTTGGCGCTGCAACAGGCGCAGTTGCAGGATTAGTAGCAATTACACCAGCATCTGGTTGGGTTGGACCCATGGCATCAATAATCATTGGCATTGCAGCTGGAACTGTTTGTTATGGTGCAGTTGCATTCAAGAACGCGCGCAAATGGGATGATGCACTTGATGTATGGGGGGTACACGGAATTGGTGGTCTTACAGGTGCAATTCTAACAGGTACACTTGCCAGTCCTCACATTTGGGATACCGGTGATGGTATCGGTGCGTGGACTGGAACACCAGAAGGATTTGAACAACAAGCAATCAACATTATCGGTGCCGTAATGACACTATCCTATGCCTTTGCTGTAACGATTGTAATACTGAAGATAATGGATGTTGTATGGCCCGGCGGAATCAGAATCACACCAAGAGAAGAGGAGATTGGTCTTGATCTCGCGCAGCATGGAGAGCGTTCCTACGTAAACGAATAGAAAATCTTTCTTTATT
>JADNRU010000067.1 GCA_016276965.1 Nitrosopumilales archaeon
TGTTTCAAATTTGATAGAATACTTTGTATTCAATTTTTGTTCATTTGCTTGAGTTGTGGTATCGTTAATTAGCAACATTTTCGTGCCTTTTCCTTCATGAATTACGTTTTTGATATCCTTCATTGTTGCAAGATCAAGTGGTAATATTGTGCTAGAGTTGGTCATATTCTGAGTTTCGTAATCATAGATTTTGATATTTTCTTTTTTAATTTCTGTAACATTATTTTTATCAGTTATTTTTTCAATTTTGATATTTTTAGCGTCTTCCGGAAGTTCAACTATAATGCTTCGTTCATTAGTATTTTCATTTATAGTAAAAGTCTGCAACCATTTTACTATTTCACCTAGTGTGATTTTACCATGTGATAGATCCGATGGATTATCAGAATATTCAACGAATGAATCTGTGAGTAGATTGCTTTCTATAATATTATTAGAAAATGTTTCCTGAATCTCTGATTCATCTAAGGACGCCTTGAAAATTTTAACATCGTCAATTAAGCCAGAGAAGTAATTAGATGTGCTGTGTTTGCCTCTATTAGTATTCATATAAGCTCCAATTACCAAATCATTTTCGGACTCTGCAATATCTGAAATTGAAGTAACTAGTCTTCCTTCTAATACACCATTAACATAAATTGAAATCATCGTTCCATTAATCACTCCTGTAACATACGTTTCGTCTACAATTGGGGTGCTTCCCGTTATGATATACCATGATACGCCATCAAAGACTGAGAATTTTGCGACCTTTTCTGGTCCAGTCAATTTATTGATTGATAACACAAACGAGTTTTCTTTTCCAAGTATTGTAAATTCAGGAGAACCATTTGTGTAATTTGGTTTTATCCAGGCAGAAACTGTTAGATGATTTAGATCACTGTTAAGTTCATTATTGGATAGGTATACTGGGAAGCTTTGTTCTTGACGTGTTGAATTGCCTAGTCTCCAACTAAGTATTGGAGGTGGCATGCCTATCGGTATTTGTTCTTCAGTAAAAACAAATTTGGTTGGTATTGTCTGTTGGTAAATTACAGCAACATCCTCTGGTTCTAGTTGGTAATCAAATAGCTGTACACCGTCAATTAATCCAGAGAACATGTTGAATGCACTTGATTTCATATTAGGTGTTATTGCTGCACCAATTACAATATCAGAATATGATGTAATCTCTTGTAATGTCTTTAATTCGATTTGACCTCTCTCATTAACAAACGGAACACCATCATGGAATTCGTATGCTTCTCGAGTACCATTTACGTAAATCTCAATTGCAGTCTTGTTGAATCTTGCAGTAAGATGTGACCAGCTTCCTTCAGGAATGGTAGACGTACTTTCTACTGTTGTCCATTTAATTCCATCAAAGATTGAGAATTTAGCAATCTTTTGTGGATCAATCAAATTGTTAATTGACAATACAAATGATTTACCTTTTGATACTACGGTAAACTCTGGAGAACCTTGTGAGTAATCTGGTTTAACCCATGCAGAGATTGCCATGTCATAGATGTATGT
>JADNRU010000068.1 GCA_016276965.1 Nitrosopumilales archaeon
ATATTGCAAGAATCTTGACAAGATTAAATGAGTTGAAGAAAAAATGATTACACTTGAAAATATCCTAATGCATGAATTAGTTGGACTAAAAACAGTAATTTCCGATTCTCCTGACAAGCATATTATAGGATTATATGGTACTATTGTTGATGAAACTAAATCCATGTTTGTCATTAATACAAAAAAAGGATTAAAAATGATTCAAAAAAAACACAACACTTGGAAATTCCATGTTAAAAATAAAGAAACAACTCTTTCAGGAATTCTTTTTGTAAAAAGATCATTTGATAGATTGGAAACAAAGATATGACAAGAAATATAGGAATTCCAATCACTGTGCCAAAAAAAGAGTGCACTGATAAACATTGTCCATTTCATGGAATTTTAAGTATTAGAGGAAAATTATTTGAAGGTAAAGTTGTTAGTGCAAAGGCCAAAAATACAATTGTCTTACAAAAAGAATCGCTTGTTTATTTTACTAAATTCAAAAGATACGCCAGAAGTAAAAATACAATTCATGCTTACAAACCCTCATGTATTGATGTTGAAGAAGGCGATTTAGTTTTAACTGGAGAATGTAGACCAATTTCAAAATCTGTTTCATTTGTTGTTGTGGAGGTTAAAAAGTAGTGTCACAGGGTAGAAGTCGTGGAAAAGCAAAAGGTGTACAAGAATTTAGGCCTTATGTAACCAGAGTACTTCCTGTAGGTGCTCAAATTAAATGTGCTGATAATACTGGCGCTAAAATATTAGAGATAATTATGGTTCATAAAATCAAAACACGTGCATCTAGACTGCCTGCAGCTGCTGTGGGTGATTATGTCAGTGTTGTAGTGAAAAAAGGCCCAGCTGAATTAAGAAAACAAGTTCATGGCGCAGTTGTAATTAGACAAAAGTACGCAGTTCGAAGACTAAACGGAGTTAGAGTAACTTTTGAAGACAATGCAGCAGTTCTTGTAACTCCTGAAGGAGAAATTAAAGGAACTGACATCAAAGGACCTGTAGCTGCTGAAGCAGCAGAAAAATGGCCTAGAGTAGCAAGTATAGCATCAATGGTGGTATAATTGAAACCAACAAAAATGAGAAACCGTCAAATCTATCAAGCACCATATGCTGTAAGAAGTAAACAACTTTCAGGACCACTTTCAAAAGAACTTAGAAAAAAATATGGAAAACGAAGTATACGATTATCTCTTGATGATTCTGTCCGAATTATTCGAGGAGAATACAAAGGCATTGATGGAAAAATCACAAAAATTTCTGTAGCAAAAGGTTGTATAGCAATTGAAGGAATTAAAAAAGAAAAATTAAAAGGGGAAAAAATTGATGTTTACATTCCGTCTTCTAATATCTTGATTACCTCACTTAACACTGATGATCATTGGCGTAAAAGTAAATTAGAGGGTAAAAAACCTAAATCTACTCCTAAAGAAACTAAACCGGAAAAAACTAAAGAAACTAAACCGGAAAAAACTAAAGAAACTAAACCGGAAAAAACTAAA
>JADNRU010000069.1:0-1077 GCA_016276965.1 Nitrosopumilales archaeon
CTGGAACTCGTACCAAAATTCCAACATCTTTTTTCACAGCATTTTCTAAGAGCTCATTTCCAGGGGTTTGCTCTAAAATATTGTAAACTGTCTGAACTGCTGAAATGTTTTTTCTATCCATGGCCTCTAACCCTTCATGTGTCCAACCAATTGCGGGTCCTAAAGCAGCTTGATACGTCTTAATTTTTCCTTCTGTAATTTTTTTATCTAATGTTTGAAAAATAGAATCATCTCGAATATGCTTTAGTTTAGGATTATGTAATCCATAAACATCAACGTAATTAGTCTGTAGACGCTCCAAACTCTTATTCAAAGCATGATCTGTAAACTCTGAATCAAATCTTTGCGTAAGTTCTTTATGTCCTATTTGTTCAACTCCTTCAAAATCATAACCATATTTTGTTGAAATAACAACCTCGTTTCTCATATCCTTGAAGACTTCCCCAATCAATCTTTCACTCTTTCCCTTACCATACATGTCAGCAGTTTCAAAGAAATTTATTCCCAAATCATATGCCTTTTTTAGCATACGCTTTGCTTCATCTTCTTGAATTTCTTTTCCCCACCAATTTAGTGCAATGGTCCATGCACCAAAACCAATCTCAGAAACCTTGATTCCGCTTTTTCCTAACGGTTTGTATTTCAATTTACAATCTCCTTGAATTTTTGCAATCTTGAATTAAGTTCTTCCTCACTCAAAACTGGTTTTCCTGTTTGAATATCTTCATTTATGTTTATCCAAGATTTACAACCATGATATTCAGATTTTATTGGGATCTCAATCTCTGGTATTTTATACACCTTGAGAAAAACTGTCTTAATTGGTTTTTCAGACATCCAATTAACCCGTTCATCAATGTAAGAGTCACTCCAAATATGAAATAGCGATAACGCGTTGATTTTTTCTTTTGATATGATATCTACTTCATCAACTACTTCTGCATATGATGTAATTTTGTTATGCTCATTTTGAGGACGGTTTTGTTTTACAATATCTAAATAATTATGAAATTGTGGTTTTAGATTCTTTTCTTCCTGATGTTCAAATGTTGGAAACAAGAGAAATTTTTTTGCTTC
>JADNRU010000069.1:1087-1328 GCA_016276965.1 Nitrosopumilales archaeon
CGGTTTCAAGAATTCCACCTTTTCTTAAAATTACTGTTTGCTCCCCATTTTCAAGAGCAGTTACAATAGTTGCCCATTCTTTTAGTGCGTACATTAACCAAGACTCAATATTAAAGGAATAATATCCTTTTTCACACATACAATCATTGGTATATCTAATGCAATATACTTGGAAACTTGCGTTCCTCTCAAATCCATAATTAGATTTTGAAATGCATGAAGGTCATCGGTTTCAAAGGCT
>JADNRU010000070.1 GCA_016276965.1 Nitrosopumilales archaeon
CATTTTTACCTGTAGACAAAATATTTGTATCTTCAGGAATAGATGTAGTTGCTAATGAACCAATAACATTCCATATTGCTTCGTTTGAAATATTATGACATGCTATAGGACTCAAATCAGGATTACTATCAAGTAAAGCATCATTATCTAATACTATGGTACATCCAGAATACTCTCTTAGTCTTTTTAACGAAATTCCTGATTGAAATATTCTATCTTTTTCAAATTTAAAAGGCATAATTGCAAAGGATAACACGTTTTTGTTACTTTCTTTACATAGATTAGATACTACAGGCGCCAAAGCGGTGCCGGCTCTTCCTGCTAAATTTGCAAGAATAATTACTGTTGAATATTTTGAAATCTCTTTTTAAATATTTTCAGAATCTGCGTATGCTGAACCTCTAATTAGCTGAACTGATGGGTTGACTACAGATTGAGTTGAAATTTTAATAGATTTACAATCTGAATCCAAGTCTTTTTGGTCATTACTAATCAAAAGGCAATCTGTTTTGATTAGTTCCTTTGCCTTGGTGGCTAGCTTTGTGCCTACTCCTCCAAGACCTACAATTAGAATTGGTTCTGATAGTTGAAAGTTCATTCATCCTATTTGTCAGATACGATAAAAAACCTTCTTACGTAGTTTTAATCCAATTTCCGATCTAAAAATTTTAACGAATGATCGCACCAAGCAAACTATTGTCAGTCACATTAGTTATTGTAACCTGATGTCTTTCTCCAACCTCAACATAGTCTTTTACAAATATGGGCTTGTATGCAAAGTTTCTTCCTCTGATCCCATCTTCGATTTTCTCATTAAATAAAACATTACCTGTCCAGCCAATCCATTTAAGGTTGTTTTCATGTGATATTTTCCTAGAAAGAACATAGATTTGTTTGCTTCTTCTCCTAACCTCTGATACATCAATCTGCTTCCAAGTAGCTGCTTCTGTTCCAGGTCTTTGACTGTATTTTGAAAGATTAACCACATCAGGTCTTGTTTCCTCAAGTAATTGTATAGTATCCTCAAAATCTGCCTTGTTTTCTGAAGGAAAACCTACAATTACATCAGTTGAAATTGTAAAGTTTGGGAATTTATCCCTGAACTTTTTTACAGCGTCTCTAAAGGTTTTGGCAGTATGTCCACGCTTCATATCATTGAGCACCTTATCATTTCCACTTTGTACAGGTATGTGTAGAAATTTGTAGACTTTGTCATTCTCAAAGGATTCCAAAAGACCATTACGAATTCTTGGCATGTACATAGGATTCATCATGCCTACTCTAAT
>JADNRU010000071.1:0-347 GCA_016276965.1 Nitrosopumilales archaeon
GTTAAAACTTGGTGAAAGAAGTGATACAAGCACTCAACATATAGGATTAGGAAAAAATTTGATGAGTGAATCTGAAAAAATCGCAAGGGAAGAATTTGATTCCAAAAAGCTTTTGGTTATTAGTGCAGTAGGTACAAGAGAATATTATAGAAATTTGGGATATTCTTTAGATGGTCCTTATATGACAAAAAATCTTTCCTAAGGCGATAAAAATGTCTGAACAAAAAGTTATTGGAAAAGGAACTTGGATCGATAAATTAGCCTTTGAGTTAGTCGAAAGAGAAAAATCCATTGGTAGAAAATTAGATTTGATCAATGTAGAAAGTGGGCTTGGCGCATCTGGAATA
>JADNRU010000071.1:357-1229 GCA_016276965.1 Nitrosopumilales archaeon
GTATAAAATTGGCGCTTGAAAATTTTGGTTACAAATCCAAACTAATCGCTTATTCAGATGATTCAGATGGATTAAGAAAAATCCCTGAAGGATTTCCTAGCTCATTAAATGAGCATCTTGGAAAACGGGTATCAGACATACCAGATCCTTTTGATTGTCATGATTCGTATGGAATGCATATGAGTAGTCTTTTACTTGAAGGTCTTGATGAATTAAAAATTGAATATGATTTTAGACGTGCAAAAGAGACGTATGAAAAGGGACTTTTAAAAGATCAAATTCATACAATTTTAATCAACAGTAAAAAAATTGGAGAAAAGATAGAGGAACTTTCTGGACAGGAAAAATATAAAAATATTTTACCATACTTTGCTGTTTGTGAAAATTGTAACAAGATTTACACAACAGAATCTATCGATTATAATTCAGATGAAAAGAAGATAAAATATCGTTGTAACGATGCAACAATTGGATCTAACATAGTTAAAGGATGTGGACATGAAGGAGAATCAGACATTACAAAAGGCCATGGAAAGCTTGCCTGGAAAGTCGAATTCGCTGCAAGATGGCAGGCCTTCGATGTGCGCTTTGAAGCCTATGGCAAAGACATTATGGACTCTGTAAAGGTGAATGACTGGGTCGCAGACGAGATTTTGAAATATCCTCATCCTCATCATGTAAGATACGAAATGTTCTTGGATAAGGGTGGAAAAAAGATTTCAAAATCATTGGGGAATGTTATAACATCGCAAAAATGGTTAAAGTACGGAACCACAAAATCCATTCTTCTATTACTTTACAAAAGAATTACAGGAGCACGTGAATTAGGATTTGAAGATATTCCATCGTTGATGAATGAATACAACGACATG
>JADNRU010000072.1 GCA_016276965.1 Nitrosopumilales archaeon
TTTTAAAAAAATGAAAGACAGAGTTGATACTATTTTGATTCCAGGAAATCATGACGCAAATATTCAAAAACTTGTGCCAGATGGGATTTCACTTGTCAGCTCAGTAGGAATGGTACTTGAAAATATTTTGCTGACTCATGGTCACACTATGCCATCTGAAAATTTCTCACATGTGGAAAAAATTATCATGGGTCATGTACATCCTGTATTTTTTCAAGAAGATTCCGTTCTCAATGGACAAAGAGTTTGGGTATCAATTAAAACTGAAAAAAAACAGATATTTCCATCAGTATCAGGAGAATTGGAAATTATTATTGTGCCATCTTTTAACAAATATTTCTATGCAACTCAAAAAAAGTTTTATAAAAAATCAATTTCCCCAATTTTAGAAAAAATAAAAAAATATTCATCAGTAAAAATTGTTACTTTAGATGGCACAATAATTGGGGATGAATCAATAATTAATCAAGTTCTTTAGTCAATTGATTTGTAAGGTTCTAATGGTTTTGTAGTAGGTTCATTTTCTTGTAACCATGCTAGTGTTTTAACAAATGATTCAGCGATTTCTGTGGTAGTAAGAACTGGAATGCCCATCTCTAAGGATTTTCTTCGAATCTGATATTCATCATAAAGCATTCCAACATATTTTTCCAGTGTAGATGTACTTGGGATGTTAATTATAAAATCAATTTTTCTTTCAAACAATAAATCCGCAATGTTAGGTTTTCTATCTGGTTCACTTATTTTATAGACTATATCTACATCTCCAATCTTTTCAGAAAAGAACTCAGCTGTATGTTCTGTAGCCATAATGTTATAGCCAAGATCCTTAAGTGATGCAGTAGTTTGGAGAAGTTTTTCTTTATTTTCTTCACCACCAATGGTAATGAGTACATTACCCTCTTCAGGTAAATTGTACCCTACAGAAATTAGAGCTTTTGATAAAGCATCGTAAAAACTCTCGCCAAAGCATGCAGCCTCACCAGTGGATTGCATTTCTACACCTAACATAATATCTGCACCTTCAAGTTGCATAAACGAAAATTGTGGAACCTTAATTCCATAATTATTGATTTTTTTCCAGTGATCTTTTGGAATTTTTGGCAGTGGTTTACCAAGAACTGCCTTAGATGCTAAACTAATTAGATTTGTTTGAACCAGTTTAGAAACAAATGGCATAGAACGTGATGCTCTAATGTTTAGCTCTATAACATAAACT
>JADNRU010000073.1:0-591 GCA_016276965.1 Nitrosopumilales archaeon
TTCTAGCTTAACAACGAAATTTGTTTTACTTGTTCACTAACGTAATCAAAACCATCCTGCCAAAATCTTGAGGATCTAATATCTATTCCATATTCATCAAGCAGTAGTTCTGGTTTTTTTGAACCTCCAGCGGCTAAAATGCTGATATAAGAAGGAACAAAGTTATCTCCTTCTTTTTTGTAACGCTGAAACAATGATAGTGCAAGTAGATTTCCAAAAGAATATGCATAGCAATAAAACGGAGTATGAAAAAAATGTGGAATATAACTCCATTCTACTGCAAAATCATCCGAGATAGTAATTGAATTTCCAAACTCTTCTTTTAGATTATTCAAATACGTCTTTGATATTTTATCTACCGTGGTGCTTTGTGCAATTTGTTTATGCACATCAATTTCAAATAACGTAAAAAATGCCTGTCTCATAATTGTTGCATACAAATCATCTATTTTTTCAGAAAGCATGATCTTTTTTTCATTATCTGAAATTTTATCAGATAAGTAATCATACAAAAGTAATTCTGAAAACGTTGATGCAGTTTCAGCTAAAGGTAAAGGTGCATCTGAAACTAAAATTGATTTATCTGAAGCT
>JADNRU010000073.1:601-1207 GCA_016276965.1 Nitrosopumilales archaeon
TGTGTATTGCATGTCCTATTTCATGTGCAATGGTAAACACATCTTTTGATTTTCCTGCATAATTTACTAATACAAAAGGTGTGATTTTAGGTGATAAAGTACTACAAAAAGCACCATCCCGTTTTCCTGGTCTTATAGAAGAATCAACATGCCTTTTTACGAATACTTCTTTTGCATAGGCAGATAATTTGGGACTAAATTTTTCAAATGAATCTAAAACACGTTTTACAGATTTGTCATATTGGTAATTTTTTTCTTTCATTTTTGAGGCCGCTGGCGCATAAAGATCATAACGTCGAAGTTTTTTTAATCCAAGCATTTTTGCTTTCAGTAAAAAGAACTTTTGAAAAATTGGAGCATTTTTTTTACATACAGATAGTAAAGTATTCACAGTTTTACCGTCAAGGTCATTTGCAATATTTCGAATTGAGATTGGTGATTCGAATCCTCTAATATCTACGCCTTCATCTTTCCAGTTTAAAACAACATTTTGATAGATTTCCCCTAACACCCCCTTATTTTTAGAATATTTTGTTAAAAGCTCCTTGTAAGCAATCTCTCGTGCTTTTGGCTTAGTACTTCTAACATATGTAGAAAAAATGCTCC
>JADNRU010000074.1 GCA_016276965.1 Nitrosopumilales archaeon
ACACTTAATCGATTAAAAAAATCAAAACCATTCAAAGGAGTGACACTTGGATTTTGTCTTCACATCACAAAAGAAACATCTGTCTTGTTAATTGGTGCAAAAGAACTTGGTGCTAAAGTTGTAGCATGTGGAGGCAATCCACTTACGACTCAAGATGATATTGCAGCTTTTTTGGTTTCGCAAGGAATTCAAATGTATGCATGGGCAGGTCAATCAGCAAAAGAATATGATTGGTGCATTCAACAAGTGCTTAACCATAAACCACAAATTTTAACAGATGATGGTTCTGATTTGAATATCAAAGCTCATTTTGGTACAAAAAATAAATCATTGAAAATATTTGGAGCTACTGAAGAAACAACTGCTGGCGTAAATAGAATTCGAGCAGTTGAAAAAAAAGGTAAGCTTCGTTATCCTGTTATTTCTGTGAATGATGCATATACTAAACATATGTTTGATAACCGATATGGAACAGGACAAAGTACAGTTGATGGTTACCTGAGGGCAATGAATCTAATGTTTGCTCCAAAACATGTTGTTGTTGTGGGATATGGCTGGGTTGGAAAAGGTGTTTCGGAGAGATGTAAAGGTATGGGTGCTCGAATTGTTGTTACCGAAGTGGATCCAATAAAAGCTCTTGAAGCACATATGGATGGATTTGACGTAATGCCGATGGCAAGAGCTGTAAAGATTGGTGACATTTTCATAACATGCACTGGAATGACTAGTGTAATTAGAAAAGAACATCTTCTTAAGATGAAAGATGGCGCAATTGTTGGAAATGTTGGCCACTTTGATGTAGAGGTTGATGCTAATTTTCTGTTAAAAAAATCAAAATCCGTCAAAGAAATCCGTCCAAACCTAGATGAATGTATTTTGAAAAATGGTAAGAAAATTTATCTGATTGGAAAGGGCAGAATTGCTAATCTTGTTGCAGCAGAAGGACATCCTGCAGAAGTAATGGCACAATCATTTTCTAATCAACTATTATCCATACTATACATACTCAAAAATCATAAAAAAATGAAAAAGAAAGTAATTCCTGTTCCTATCGAGATTGATAACCAAATCGCAGTTGATGCACTAAAAGCCATGAATGTACAAATTGATAAGCTAAACAAAGAGCAAAAAGATTACATCACCAGTTGGAACTAAGTTCTTAAATTCATTTAATCTTCAATTTATCAG
>JADNRU010000075.1 GCA_016276965.1 Nitrosopumilales archaeon
TGAAGTTTTTCTCTTGGTGCTTCAGTTGATTGAACCTCCATTGAAAGATCTTCAAGACGCCTTTGAACATTAGAAATTTCTGCTTGTTCATGAGTTATGTGCTCAATCAAATCAGTGGTTTGTGTCTTTACCGACTCAAACGTTGATTCAGAGATTTCATTACTCTTGTACTGCATTTTACCATCGAATATGAGCATTTTAACTGATTTTATTTGCTCATCTAATTCTGCAGCTCTAGCATCTAGTTGGGCTTTGATTTTGTTTTCAGATTCATCTAATGTAGATAGCTTTGATTTGTATTTTTCATGTAGCATTTCTGCTGATTCTTTCATGTCATCATTTTCAGATGCTAAATCTATCAGAGCCTTTAGACGACGAAGAGTGAGTCCTTTTTCTCGTAATAGTCGTTGAGAATCAAGTCTCCATTTAGGAATGAAAATTACTACATCAGGTTGAACAACTAATTGTTCAAATGCAATTTGTTTCAAACCTTCTGCACCACAATCGATTCCAACGGTTTGAATGCTTCCATCGATATCGCTTATAGTACCTACGACTTTACCTACGAGGGTTCCATACATATCCTTGACTTTTTTTCCGATAATCTGGATCTCGTCGTTACTCATGGGCTATGATTTAAAGTTGGCTATAACCCACAAAGTGTTAACAAGGTTTCCAGTTTTAGTAAGAACAAATTAACTAAACTAAAATCGTATGAATAGTAATTTTAAAATTTGAAATAAAATCCACAAAATCTATGATTACTCAAGAAGAGATGGTGCAAATCTTGCAGTTTGTTTCAAAACGATGGACCGACCTCTCCAGAGAACCTGAAAATAAAATCATGAAGACTTTACCAAGTCACTTTTGGATGAACTCTGTTGGCGGAAAAGCAGGAAAAGGTAGATGGGTTACCATGTTAATGTATACTGAAGAAGAAGCAGACGCAAATGCTTTCAAAGAAGTTTTACTACGTTGGCAAACAAAAGGAATGCAAACTACTCCAAATACAGATCTTATTCAATTAAAAAAAGAATAGATTATTAATAATTAGAAAACTTGCGAAGGTATTGCCTGATAAGTTTTCAAAATCTGAAGAAAAGATACTTTTGAATCATTTTTCTAACACTGATGATTCAGTTTTTGCGATAACTACACCTCAACAAGTTGATC
>JADNRU010000076.1 GCA_016276965.1 Nitrosopumilales archaeon
TTCTCAATATCTTCTGTAAGATGTTTGTACATAGATTTTGAATCAAGCATAACATTTACTGTATCTTCATTTTTTATAATGAATCTGCCAATACTCCAAAAAATTCCTACATGTAATGCAATATACTTTGACTGTTCATTTGTTACTTTATCCAAGTACTTGTCTACATGATCTCTTTCTTGTTCTTCTGTGGAATCATTAGACTTAATTAACCACGAAATTCTTTTTTGATTTCCATCAAAAAATATAGTGTGTTCCAAGAGTCAACCAAAAAGGTGTCAATTGTCTATATATTTTGAATTTCCAACTTATGATCTCAGATAGAAAGCCTCCAATGATGCTTGAATCCCACTCCTTCTTCACGAAGATGGTCGATGAACTAGTCGAGTTCTCTGAATATGACCCAGAGCTTGCAGACGGTATCAGATGGCTTGATGAACAAGCACAAAAAAAGGGAATATCATTTTACGATATGGTGTTTGAAGTGTTATACAAACATGATATTAACTCAAAAGCAAAAAATTGGCTAAATAATAAAAACTAATTAGATTGTTTTGTATCAGCCCCTTAAATCAAGAGGCTTGTATTCACAACCTTGAGGACCACAATATTTGCCAACATAAACTGCTTTTGGTCTATAAAGTGCAGGTTTTGGTGCGGCTTCCGCAAACTTTTCTTCAATAATATGAGCTGTCCAACCAACAACTCTTGAAATTGCAAAAATTGGTGTATTCAAATCCATTGGAATTTTTAACATGTAATAAACTGATGCGCTATACAAATCAACATTAGGATAAATGTCGGTACCCTTTCTCTTTTTCATTTCTTCCACTGTTACTTGTTCAACTTTTTCTGTAATGTTAAACCAAGATTCACCAGCTTTTTCTGCAAGTTTTTTAGATAATTCTTTCAGAACCTGTGCTCTAGGATCATAAGTCTTGTAAACTGCATGACCCATTCCCATAATTCTTTTTCCTTTATCAATTTCTCCTTTAATCCATGATTCCACATTATCAATTGATTTAATGTCTAACAACATTTTCATCACTTCATAGTTTGCTCCCCCGTGAAGCTCACCGCTTAGGGCACCTATTGCAGCACTAGCAGCTGAGAACATGTGAGCTCTTGTCGATGCAACTTGTCTTGCAGCAAAG
>JADNRU010000077.1 GCA_016276965.1 Nitrosopumilales archaeon
AGGCATTGGCTTCCGGAGTAGTCAAATTGACGGTCGTTTTAGCGACTTTCGCCGGCTTCTCCGATTTTTATTGCCCCACTACCTAAAACTAAAATCTTTTTTAACGATTCATTTTTTGGCAGATGTGTCCTCCTCCATTAAGGTTTTCAATTTTTCAAAAATGAATTTACAATCGTAAGGTCCTGGTGAAGCTTCTGGATGAAATTGAACTGCGATGCATTTTTGTTTTTTGTGTTTAATTCCTTCAACCGTTTTATCATCTGCATTAGTAAACCATAAATTAAAATCGGAATTTTTCAGAGAATCTGGGTTGATACAATATCCATGATTTTGACTTGTAACATAAACATGATTGTCATCTAAATTGATGCAAGGTTTGTTTTGACCACGATGGCCATACTTTAGCTTGTATGTATCAGCATTACCTGCAAGTCCTATTATTTGTGCTCCAAGACAAATACCTAATGTGGGAATATTTTTTTCAATTAAGGATTTTGCAGCGTCTATTGTTTCTGGACAGTTTTGAGGATCACCTGGACCATTACTTATTACTACACCTTTTGGTTTATGAGATAGGATTTTTTCAATTGGTGTATTCCAGGGCACCTTAACTACTTTGTAACCTATATTTCTAATATTCCTAATTATTGCATTTTTTACTCCCGTATCAATTACAACAACAGTTTGTTTTTCATTTCCAAATACTTGTTCCTCTTTAGTTGATACTATATCCATAAATTTTTCAGAGGTGTAATCTTGAGTCGTGGCAAGTTGTTTTTTTATCTCTTCATCATCAATTTCTTTTGAAGAAACTACAAGTGCTGCCATCATAACACCATTGTTTCTGAGTTTTTTGGTCAGAGATCGGGTGTCAATTCCCATAATACCTGGGATTTTTTCTTTGTATAGCCATTCATCTAATGTCATGGACATATTCCAATGACTCGCGACTAATGATAATTCATGAATAACTAGACCTCGAACCTGTATTTTTTCAGATTCAAAATGTTTTGGAATTCCATCTTTGTCCTTGGTTTCATAACTAGGAACCCCATAATTTCCTATCAAAGGATAAGTTAAAGTCAAGATTTGTCCACAATAAGATGGATCGGTTAAAGTTTC
>JADNRU010000078.1:0-398 GCA_016276965.1 Nitrosopumilales archaeon
CTGAATCTTTTTGCTGATATTGGTGTTATTTTATTACTTTTTGTTATCGGAATAGAGTTTCCTTATGCAAAGATTCGCACTATTGGAAAAGTTTCAATTGGAATTGGAACAATTGGTTTGTTTACCACTTTAGGAGTGGTATTTTATGCTGCAAATTTACTGGGTCTAAATTTTATGGATTCTCTTTTTATCGCCGCAGCCTTGTCTATTAGTAGTACTGCAGTAATTGTAAAGCTGTTAGAGGAGTTAGGCAGAATTAAAAAAGAATCTTCTATACTTGTTTTAGGAATTTTAATTGTAGAAGACGTCATTGCAGTTATTTTAATCTCCTCATTACAATCAATAGCTCTTGTTGGAACCGTTTCAATTGAAGGAATCATTGTTGTAGTTGCAGTTGC
>JADNRU010000078.1:408-1065 GCA_016276965.1 Nitrosopumilales archaeon
ATTGATCATTGGTACTTTTACCATCGCAACCAAAATAATCCCCCCTCTAATTGATCGTGTTGCTAGTGCAGAAAATAAAGAAATTCTACTACTAAGTGTTTTGGGAGTATGCTTTGGTTACGCATTACTTGCAAATATAGTTGGGTTATCTGTAGCAATTGGTGCATTCCTAGCTGGTGTATTAGTTGCAGAATCAAAATCAGCAGAAGTTTCTAAAATTTTATCTAGTCCAATCAAAGACATGTTTGTAGCAATCTTCTTTGTATCAGTTGGAGCCCTAATGGATATTAGCCAACTTCAAAACTTTATCTTCGTAGCAATTGCCCTAATTGCAGTATCATTGGGAATCAAGTTTGGTGGAAATATGCTAGGAAATGTGATATTCA
Organism: Nitrosopumilales archaeon; assembly: GCA_016276965.1. Lineage (GTDB taxonomy): Archaea > Thermoproteota > Nitrososphaeria > Nitrososphaerales > Nitrosopumilaceae > CSP1-1. The sequence goes on from JADNRU010000078.1 coordinate 795, forward strand.
GACAGCCAAGAAGAAAATCGCTTCGTTCAGCATTTGCCCTTGCAGCCCCAAGAGGGGAGTTTTCTATAGTTATTGTAAAGGCAGGAGTTGATGCAGGGGCGGTAAGTGCATTTCTTTTCCCAATGATAGGAATAATTACGATTATCACGTCTTTTATTACGCCATTCTTATTTAAGGCAGGAGACAAAGTCATACCAAAAATAGCAAAGGACTAAAAATGTCAGCTGATGAATTAAACAAACTTCTTGAAAGGGTACACAAGAGTGTTACC
>JADNRU010000079.1 GCA_016276965.1 Nitrosopumilales archaeon
ATAATCATTTTTTGTATATAATTGTGGTGCTTTACATTTTGAAAATAAGTAGAAAAGGAACACCATTAATTTCTTTGATACCTTGTTGTGAACAAATTCCTAAATCAACTGATAAAGAAATAGTTTCTTTTCCAACCATGTTAATTGAAGAACATTTTTTTAAAAGATTTTGTGCTTCTTCTTTTTCTACAAAGCGTTCATAGTAATAGCTTTTGCTTATATTCATTGTAACTTTATCATCAACAATTTTTTTCCCAAGTAAAGAAGAATCACATATGTTTAACATCGAATTATTTTGATGATTTGTAATACGTACAGAAAATAACATTATGCATATTTTCCTATCAATGGGGATTTAGCACCACAGGCTTCACAAATTAAAAATGAAATTCTTTTTTCTTTTTCTATCTTTGTATCAGGACTTTTACAAGTAGGACATTCAACATAATCTTTAAAATAAATTTTAAATAAACGAGAAAAATCTGCTGGATCTCGTTTTCCAACAAATATTGCTTTTTCACCCATTCGTTCTGCAGGAACGGCAAACTCTTTAGAGAGATATTGAAGAATTTTTTCTGGATCACGACGAAGTGCTTTCGGAAAATCTAAGAAATTACGAAGAAATGTCTTTTGGCCTTCCCACATTATATCAACAATAGGTAATTCAAATCGTTTCTCTGTCCCTTTTTTTGTTTCATTCAGGTTACCTTGAATACGTTTTAGTAATTTTTCATAATTAGTCATCGAAAATACAAAAAACACCTTACCCTATATGGGTTTAGTGTAAAAAGAAAATTGGACTACATTTTTCCAATACGAAAAACCTTAGTTCCACAATCTGGGCAGGTTCCCTTTGCAGCAGGTCGTCCATTTTTTAATGTAACTTCTTTTGGATCTTTCATTTCTACTTTTTTTCTGCATTTAACGCAGTATGCTGTTACCATTATAAGAAATCAACAACTAAGTTCTATTTAGGAAGAAGCTGTAAAAAAATTTTAACTATACACTAGATGACTGTAAATTTTAGAATCTATTTTTAAAAATTTT
>JADNRU010000080.1 GCA_016276965.1 Nitrosopumilales archaeon
ATTAGGCATTTATTAAGATGGCGAATGAGTTATACTGTTAAAGCATGAGTTTCCAAATCTCGGATCCCTGTCAATGTAAGTGTCATTTTGGAGGAGCGGTAAGCTGTCCTAATTGTAAAAAGAATCATCGGGAACAAATTAATGCTGAAAAATGTTGCAAGAATTAATTTTTCTTTGATTTTGGTTTTTTTGCTTATGCTGGATTTCCATCAGTCTTGTAAACTTGTTTTGCTGGAACCATGATATTTCTCTATGTAATTATTGCTCAATTGAACAACCCAGCATATAATGGTGATAAACCACATAATTGGAACAGCCATTATGAATATGAAATTCAGTAATGGATCCATGATAAACCACAATCCTGTTAGTACCGCTGCAAAAGCAGCACATATTACAGTAGCAAGGTGGTTATAGAGATAGCCCATGCCTTTCTTCAAAAGTTTGCAGAATATAACGTTAATGTTGATATAGATTTGTAAAAATTACAAATAAAAAGAAAAAAGAGTCAAATTTTTACTCGTTAATTTCTTTGGAAGATTTTGAGGGTGTGGGGGCATCAGACTGTAAAATTCTAATTTTCTCAAGCAATTCGTTTCTTAAATCTCGTGCTACTCTTCGTACTGTTGGTCTTGGCACTCCAAGGTCATCTACTACTTTCGTGTAAATATCCTGTTTGTCTGAATTACCTTTATCAAGATAAGAATTAATCGCCTCTTTGATAACTGTGCTTTGATTTGTGCGATTCACCATTTGTAAATTTTTACTACTCTATATAAGATTATAATCTCACGGTGGATTTTTATTTTTTAGTTAGGCAGCAATTAGATACAGCATTATCTTTGATCGATGATTTCAGTAAAGCATGTTTATAAAAATTTTTAAAAAAAATTTAAAATGTAATGTTTTGAATATTTGGTTTAGATGAGTGTTAATGCAAAAAATAAATGCGATTTAGAATTGTTTTTTTTGAATATGTAAAATTCAAATTTTTTGCAAAATTAGTACAGTTTGGGCATGCAAAAGACTATA
>JADNRU010000081.1 GCA_016276965.1 Nitrosopumilales archaeon
TACTAATTACTGCATGGTTATACTCTTCAATCCACTTTATTGATGCGTCATATCTAGAATCAAAATAATTATTTCTTAAATCAAAATAATCTAAAGCTGGAGGAACGTGATTAGAATCTTTGAATTCAATCAAATATTGTTTTATAATTTCAGCGTCATTTGGAACTATCAAAGAAAGCCAATTCACACTTTTACTAACTGCCCCCGAACGAGAGAAAGAAACTTTACCATCAATTACAGATTGCTCCATTGCAGTCATTAATTCCCAGGGAACTGAGCTCCATAAACTTGCCCAGTCTGCAATTTCTGCTTCATCAAAATGCCAATAATCAACATATACTTCTAGAGTTTTTTCATCAAGCGGTCTAACACCAATTAATGTTTGAACTGTTTGAGATGCACGTGGAGTGAATTCAGTGTCAAATGTTTTATCATCTTCTTGTTGCTCTGATCCCCACTCTATTGTAAAATAAAGAGAATGCAATACATCATTCATATCCATTAGTGAACCATTGTGCCATTTGCTTAATGTAAGATCAAAAGTTACTTTGCTTGTAGCCTGTGTGTTTGGATCAACTTCTCGCCAGCTTTGCAAAACAGGATCCCAAATAATTGCATCATCAGGAACATCTAATTTACCATCAGAGCCTGCAGTTTCAATAACATAGTCTGTTCTGATTGGAAAAGTATCCCCAGTGTATGGATGTTTGAAAACACCAGGATCATACAAAGTGTCCCAAATTTGTCTACTGTAAATATCACTAATTCCCATTACTGGATTCCATGCAGCTTGATAGATTTGTTTAACACCAATTTTAAGCGAGTCAGAATCAGTCCTTGCATTAATTGGAGTAAATCTTGTGGGTACTCCTGCACCCAAGTCGTTAATAATACCATCAATTTTTTCATTGACTACATATTGATCAATTTTACTTGCAAGAAAAATTCTAACTGATTCATTTACACCTTCAACTGTAGCTTCTTTGAACAGATCTATTCTTTCATCGGCGGAGCTGAAATTTCCCGTATAG
>JADNRU010000082.1 GCA_016276965.1 Nitrosopumilales archaeon
GCAATTGGAGATGAAGTAAATGACATCAAAGTAGGTGATAGAGTTGTTTCTCATGCAAACATGTCATGCAGAACTTGTAAAGCATGTACTGATGGACGAGAATTTGATTGCGCAAAAAGAACTATTTGGGGATTTCAAACAGGTCCTCTTTGGGGAGCATATTGTGAAATTGCACATCTTCCAGAAGTTAATGTAGTAAAAATACCTGATAAAGTGAGTTTTGATGAGGCTGCTGCTGCTTCAATGACTCTTCTAACTTCATGGCATATGTTAGTTGGTAGGGCAAAAATCCAACCTGGACAAACAGTTCTAATAATGGGAGGTGGCTCTGGTGTTGGAAGCTTTGGAATCCAAATAGCTAAACTTTACAATTGTGATGTAATTGCTACTGCAAGTCCAGACAAATTAGATAAATGTAAAGAATTAGGTGCTGATTATGCAGTTGATCATAGAAAAGATGATTGGCATAAGGAAGTTAGAACCATTACAAAGGAACTTGCTAAGAAAAAAGGAGAATTACCCGGAATTGACGTTTCATTTGATCACATTGGTGAAACACATTTTAATAAACAACTTACACTTCTCAAATTTGGAGCAACATTAGTCACATGTGGAGCTACAACTGGTTATGATGCAAAAATTGATTTGCGTCACATATTCTTCAAAGGAACAAACATCCTTGGTTCTACACAAGGAACAAAAGCTGAATTAGAACAAGGATTGTATTGGATGGGACAAGGAAAAATAAAATCAAAAATTGATTCAGTATTTTCCTTTGAGCAAGCAGCAGAAGCTCATACTAAAATGCTTACTGGAAAAGGTCTCTTTGGCAAAATCTTAATGAAGCCAGAAGGTACCTAGTCATTTAATGACACAGCTTTTTCGTAGCCTAATTTTTGTTCCAGCAAATAATCCACGTTTTTTAGAAAAAGCAAAAACTTTGCCGGTGGACATTGTTTGTTTTGACTTGGAAGATTCCGTACCAGAACAACAAAAGAAAAATGCCAGAAAACTGATTAAAAAGGCCCTA
>JADNRU010000083.1 GCA_016276965.1 Nitrosopumilales archaeon
TTAACTCGAATGATATCTACCATTTTGTGTGTTAAATCATCTTCTGATCTAATTCCAGTTTCCAAAATAATTGAAGGTCTTACTGTAACTGGAGGAACTGGTAGTGCTTGCAAAATAAACCATTCAGGCCTAGCAGTAGCAGGATCGTAACCAAGTAAAAGCAAATCTTCGTTTAAAATTTGAGTAAATCTTTCTCTAATTGTAATTGGGAGTAATCTATGTTCGCCGATATCGGTTTTTTCAATAAAGATTGTAGGTTTTGTAAAAATCAATTCAGATTGAGATTTACCACAGTGGGGACATTCCTTTGCTTTCTTTGCTTTTTCTATAATTCGCTCAGGAATCTTTTTTTGTGAAATTACTGAATAAGCTGCTTCCTTGTTTTTAATTTTTATAAATTCATCAAGATCTTCTTGAGGGATCTTTAAACGAGAGCAAGAACGACATGTTGATAACAAAAGTTTGTAGATATTATCAATAAATGCAATATGCAAAACTGGTTCTGCTAGTTCGATATGCCCAAAATGTCCTGGACACCTAGCTGCAGTATTTCCACAAGTAAGACATTTTTGCCCAGGTTCTAATGTTCCAAGTCTTCCATCCATCAAGCCACCTTGTACAGACATTCCATCTTCATCATAAGTTTCAGGGGCGGTTATTTCAGCCACTGAATATTTTCTAATTTCAGCAGGAGACCATACCGAGAATCTTATGCCATCGATTGTTTTTACAGTTTGAAGCGACATTAAACCCTCTCCTTTATCAAAAGTCTTGGAGCTATGTTAAGACTTTGCATTTCTTGTAACAATAATTTGAAAGCATATGCAACTGAAACTGATGTAACTTTGCCCCTATCTCCACAAACTCTACACATATACTTCCTTTGTTTGACATCGTGATAAGCAACCAATCCACATCTTTCACAAACATAAATTTCAGACTTGTCAGATTCATCAAGAAGTCTATCTTTTAGAATCATAGAGGCGCCATAAGCAATCAAACAGTCTCTTTCCATTTCACCAAATC